>CAMAKJ010000127.1 GCA_945836055.1 uncultured Clostridia bacterium
CCAATTTGCCGCTTTGCTGCGTTATGCCGATAAGCACAATACATTTTCTGAATTGTTAACAATTACGCCTTGAATCTCGACGGAAAATGGGCTATAATGAATCGTAATTGCCGGGATACAGACCTGTCCCGGCCGGGAGGACGTATGAAGCTGCTGAATTTGCTGATGTGGGTGGTGCAGTTTGGATTTTCCATTCTGTTTCCCACGGTTTTCTTTCTGATTCTGGCTGTTTGGCTGCAGAATAAATTCAGCCTCGGCGTTTGGATCATAATTGTGCTGGGGATTCTCGGGGTGCTTACCTCCGTCAGCACCACCCGCTCCTGCCTCAAATCCCTGCGCAAGGCGGCCGACGAGGTCAGCGGCCGCAACCCGCCTCCCGTCGCCTTCAACGACCACAAGTAAAAGGACTTCCCGTTATGAAATTACAAGCAGCATCCAAAAAAGAAATCTCCCGCATCGCCGTGGGCACGCTGGTTTGCGACGGCATCATGGTGGCGGCGCTGTTCCTGCTCAGCGAGTTCGGCATCGGAACCTTTTCCCTGCCCCGTATTCTGCTGGGCGCGGTCTGCGGCTCCGTGGTAGCCATCGCGAATTTCACCATTCTGTGCCTGACGGTGCAGAGCGCCGTGGAGATTGAAAACAAGAAGAAAATGAAGAAGAAGTTTCAGGCCAGCTACAATCTCCGCCTGCTTCTCCAGGCCCTGTGGGTGGTGGCCGCGTTCCTGATTCCCCAGGTTCATTTCGTTGCCGGCGCGGCGCCCATTCTGTTCCCCAACGTGGTCATTCTGTTCCTCCAGAGCCGGGGCAAGCTGATCTCCGACGACGAAAAAGCCTCTCACCCGAAGGCGGACGCCCCCGGGGAGGACGAGGATCCGGAGGACCGCCTGAACAGTTTTGAAGTGTAATATCCATCCATTCATGAGGTGAGCATATGGAAGTTGAAATCAATGGTGCGCGCATTCTTGCTACAATTGAGAATGTTCCCATCTTCGGAACCGTTCAGATCACCCAGACCCTGGTGGTCAGCTGGCTGATTCTGGTTCTCATTTCCGCCCTGTTTATCTGGCTGGGCTCGGGGCTGAAGGTCACCGGCATCTCCCGGAAGCAGGCTGTCGCCGAGACGATTTACACCTCCCTGGTGAACTTCGTCCGGGGCAATATGGGGCCGGACTTTGACCGCTACATCCCGCTGGTGGGCACCATCTTCATCACCAGCATCGTCTCCAACCTGATCAGCCTTGTGGGCATCTGGAGTCCCACCGCCGACCTGATGACGGAGCTGGCCTGGGCGCTGGTGGTATTCGTCCTGATTACCTACCACAAAATCAAGGCCTCCGGCATCGGCGGCTACCTGAAGGGCTTCCTGGATCCCATCTTCATTCTCGCGCCCATCAACGTCATGAGCGAGCTGTTCACCCCCATCTCCATGGCCTGCCGTCACTTCGGCAATATCCTCTCCGGCACCGTCATCAGCTCGTTGATTTACGCTGCCCTGGTGGCCGCCAACAACGCCCTGTTCCATCTGTTGGGCTCCAGTATGTATGTAGCCCTGGCGGTAACGGCGGTGGGTTTGATTCCCATGGTCATCGGCATTTTGAAGAAGAAAAAAAAGCTGATGATCCCCGGCATTATCGTGACGGTTCTCGGCGTTCTTGCCATCCTCACCTGTCTGGGCATCCGCTATCCCTGGCTGACCATCGGCATCCCCGCCATTCCCAGTCTGTACTTTGACTGGTTCAGCGGCTGCATCCAGGCGTTTATCTTCTGCACCCTGACCACCCTCTTCATCAAACAGGCCGCGGGCGAATGATCCGCAAGCCATTTGAATAAACTCGTAATCAAATATAGGAGGAACTATTTATGGAAATTTTGGCTAAAGGCATTGCTTTGGCAGGTTGCGCCATCGGCGCCGGTCTTGCTCTGATCGCCGGTATCGGCCCTGGTATCGGCGAAGGTAACTGCGCCGCCCGTGCCTGTGAAGTCATCGGCCGCAACCCCGAGTGCAAGAGCGACGTTACCAGCTCCATGATTCTGGGTATCGCTCTGTCCGAGACCACCGGTATTTACGGCTTCGTCACCGGCCTGCTGCTGATCTTCGTGGCTCCCGGTATGTTCATGAACTATCTGGGCTGATTCCGGCATTCTACCATTTAATTTACGCCGGAAGGAGGCAACGCAATGGATACCCTTTACCAGTCCTTAGTGACGGTAAACCCCGTAACCCTGATTGCACAGATTTGCAACCTGTTTATCCAGCTGCTTATCGTCAAGATCTTCTTCCTGGATAAAATCAAGGCCGTTCTGGACAAGCGCCGGGAAGCCGCCGACAAGCAGATTGCCGACGCGGAAGCCGCCAAGTCCGAGGCCGCGGCCATCAAGCAGACCTATGAGGAAAACATGCGTCAGGCCAAGGCCAAGGCCGACGATCTGATCCTTTCCGCCCAGAAAACCGCTTCCCAGCGGGGGGAGGAGATCATCTCCCAGGCCCAGCAGCAGGCCGCCCAGTTCAAGAGCAAGGCGTCCGCGGACATCGCCCTGGAGAAGAAGAAGGCCATCAACGACGCCAAAAACGAAATTTCCGACCTGGCCATGGCCATCGCCGGAAAGGTTGTGGAGCGGGAGCTGAGCAGCGCCGATCAGGATGGCATGATCGACCGCTTCATCGAAGAATTGGGTGACGGGAAATGACAGAGGTTGGTAACGTCTACGGTCAATCCCTGTATGAGCTCGCGAAGGACGAAGGCCTCTCCAAGGAAATTGGGGAGCAGCTGGCGGTTCTTCAGAAGAGCTTCGGGCAGGAGCCGGATTTCGTCCGCCTGCTTGCCAGCCCCAATCTTCCCAAAGCGGAGCGGTGCCAGATTCTGGATACCAGCTTCCGCGGCGCAGTGCATCCCTATGTGCTGAACTTTCTGAAAATTCTCACGGAAAAGGGCTACATCCGCCACTTTTCCGACTGCTGCAGCGCCTATGCCGACCTCTACAACGAGGACAACGGCATTCTCAAGGTGACCGCCGTCACTGCCGTGGCCCTGAGCCCGGCCCAGACGGAGAAGCTCACCGGAAAGCTCAGCCGGATCACGGGGAAGACAATCGCACTGCATAACCGCATTGATCCCGCAGTCTTGGGCGGTGTCCGCCTGGACTATGACGGTCAGCGCCTGGACGACACCGTGTCCCACCGTTTGGACGCTGTCCGGGATCTGCTGAACAAAACCGTACTCTGACGAGAAAGCAGGGACTGTATGGAACTCAAACCCGAAGAAATCACAAAAATCATACGCAGCCAGATTAAGAACTACGAAAACAAGATGGAGGTAAGCGAGACCGGCGTCGTTATTCTGGTGGGCGACGGCATCGCCAAGGCCTCCGGCCTGGAAAAGTGCATGGCGGGCGAGCTGGTGGAATTTCCCGACGGCTCCTACGGCATGGCCCAGAACCTGGAGGAGGACACCGTATCCATCGTCATTCTGGGCTCCGACCAGGGCATCAAGGAAGGCGATACCGTCAAGCGCACCGGCAAGGTCGTGTCCGTCCCCGTGGGCGAAAAGCTCATCGGCCGTGTCGTCAACGCTCTGGGTGAGCCCATTGACGGCAAGGGCGCCATCGAGGCCGACGCCTACCGCGCCATCGAAATGCCCGCCCCCGGTATCATCGAGCGGCAGCACGTCTCCCGCCCCCTGCAGACCGGCATCAAGGCCATCGACTCCATGATTCCCATTGGCCGGGGCCAGCGTGAGCTGATCATCGGCGACCGCCAGACCGGTAAGACCACCATCGCCACCGACACCATTCTGAACCAGAAGGGCAAGAACTGCATCTGCATTTACGTTGCCATCGGCCAGAAGCGTTCCACCGTGGCCCAGGTGGTGGACAGCCTCACCGCCGGCGGCGCCATGGACTACACCATCGTGGTCTCCGCCACCGCTTCCGAGCTGGCGCCCATGCAGTATATCGCCCCCTACGCCGGCTGCTCCATGGGTGAATATTTCATGTACCAGGGCAAGGACGTGCTTGTCATCTACGACGACCTGAGTAAGCACGCGGTGGCCTACCGTGCCATTTCCCTGCTGATCCGCCGTCCCCCCGGACGGGAGGCTTACCCCGGCGACGTGTTCTACCTCCACTCCCGTCTGCTGGAGCGTGCGGCGCAGCTGTCCCCGGAGCTGGGCGGCGGCAGCCTTACCGCCCTGCCCATCATTGAGACCCAGGCAGGCGACGTGTCCGCCTACATTCCCACCAACGTCATCTCCATCACCGACGGCCAGATCTTCCTGGAAACCGAGCTGTTCAACTCCGGCATTATGCCCGCCGTAAACCCCGGTATTTCCGTGTCCCGTGTTGGCGGCGACGCCCAGATCAAGGCCATGAAGAAGGTGGCAGGCAGCCTGAAACTGCTGTACTCCCAATACCGGGAGCTGCAGAGCTTTGCCCAGTTCGGCTCCGACCTGGACGCGGACACCAAGTCCCGCCTGGCCCTGGGCGAACGGATCGTGGCGGTGCTGAAGCAGAAGAATGGCTCTCCCAAGGAGGTTGCCCAGCAGGTATGCATCATCTACGCCGTCACCCACGGGTATCTGAACGACATTCCCGTGGAGAAGGTGCCGGAATTTGAGAAGCGTCTGGAAGAGCACATGGACAACCACCATGCCGATGTTCTGGAAGCCATCCGCGCCACCGGCAAGCTGGAAACCGAGACCGAGAACGGTCTGAAAGCCGCCCTGGACGAGCTGGTGGCCGAATTCCAGGCATAAGGAGGGACAAGCCATGGCTGGCGTTTCCACCAAGGAAATCAAAAACCGTATCCGAAGCATGGAGTCCACCAGGCAGATCACCAAGGCCATGGAAATGGTCGCTG
>CAMAKJ010000128.1 GCA_945836055.1 uncultured Clostridia bacterium
CGCTGGCTGGTTCTGCGCACCGGCGCGGATTTCCGGTTGCGGTGCCTGGGCTGCGGCCATGAACTGATGACGCCGCGGTTCAAGGCAGAAAAAAATATCCGCTCCGTGGAGCGGAAGGAAACCTCCGACAGCTGATGCCGGGGGTTTTTCGTTTCCTGCCGGTGATGGAGCCGAAAACAGGGCGGGGCAGGGGGAACTTGCGGCAGCGGCAGGGCTTGGATGCGACTGACTTTTTCCCGGGGACGGGGTATCTTGTTAGGGAAGCTCTGAACAAATCGTCTGCGGCTGAGCAGCGGATCTTTTTCTCCATCCGTGCAGTTTTAAAAGTGGGAAATACAGCCAGTATTCCTCCACTTTTGAAACTTTCGGCTGAAGAAAAATCTCTCGCTGTCAGCACTTGCCGATTTGTTCAGAGGTTCCCTGGCATACCGATTGGGGAGGCGGCAGATTGCAAATTTATCTGGATTTGGCAGTCATTCTGAATTTTGCTGTGGATTTTCTTCTGCTTTTGGGGACAAACCGCCTTTCCGGCTTCCCGGCTGCAGCCGGCCGGACGGCGGCAGCGGCGGCGCTGGGGGCGCTTTACAGCGGAGGGTGTATGCTGCCCCGGCTGCGGTTTCTGGGCGGGCTGGTCTGGCGGATCGTCAGCCTTGCGGGCATGGCGGTCATCGCCTTCGGCTGGGGGAAAAGCGCCTGGAAGCGCAGCGGCGTGTTTGTCATTCTCAGCATGGCCCTGGGGGGCGTGGCCGTGAGCGTGGGCAAGGGATATTTCATGAGTCTGGTTTTGGCGGCTGTGGGCGTGTGGCTGCTGTGCCGTGTGGCCTTTGGCGGCCAGGTGGGCGGACGGGAGTATGTGCCCGTGGAGCTGACCCATGAGGGGAAAACCGTCAGCATCATCGCACTGAAGGATTCCGGGAATACTCTCCGTGACCCCATAACAGGGGAACCGGTGCTGGTGATTTCCGGGGACGTGGCCCAGCGGCTCACGGGGCTGACCCAATCCCAGCTACGCGCACCGCTGGATACGGTGATGCGCTGTTCGATTCCCGGACTTCGGCTGATTCCCTACCGGTCGGTTGGACAATCTGGGAGTATGCTTTTGGCTATGCGGTTTGAAAAGGTGAAAATCGGCTCAAAGGAGCAAAGCGCCATCGTGGCCTTCGCTCCGGACGGCCTTGGCAGGCAAATGTATCAGGCGCTGACAGGAGGGGTCATATGAAGCTGTTGGAACTCTTACGGAAGCTGGGACTCATCAGAGAAAACGGCGTATTCTACATAGGCGGCAGCGACGTGCTGCCCCCGCCCCTGAAGGGGGAAGAGGAGCGGCAGACGCTGGAAGCCCTGGAGCAGGGGGACGAGGATGCCAAGCAGCGCCTGGTGGAGCACAACCTCCGGCTGGTGGTTTATATTGCCCGGCGGTTTGAGAACACCGGGGTGAATCTGGAGGACTTAATCTCCATCGGCACCATCGGCCTCATCAAGGCCATTGGCACCTACCGTCTGGACAAGAAAATCAAGTTGGCGACCTACGCCTCCCGGTGCATCGAAAACGAAATCCTTATGTACATCCGAAAAACCGCCAATCAGAAGGCCGAGGTCTCCCTGGACGAACCCATCAACATGGACTGCGACGGCAATGAGCTGCTGCTGTCCGACATCCTGGGCACCGACGAGGACATGATTCTGCGGCCCATGGAGGATGACGTGGACATCTGCGTACTGCGCCAGGCGCTGCGGGAGCTGCCCGACCGGGAGCGGGAAATCGTGCTCATGCGCTTCGGACTGGAAGGACGCAAGGAGCTGACACAAAAGGAGGTCGCCCGGAAAATGGGCATTTCCCAGTCCTATATTTCCAGGCTGGAAAAGCGGATCATGCTCCGGCTGAAAAAAGAATTTCTCCGTCAGACAAGCTGCGCTTGATTTCGGGGAATCGATATGCTATAATCGATACAATAATTTATCGATATGAAAGTATAGCGATAGCAAAAGAGGTTACTATGGAAGACAAGAAGGTTTCAAAATCCGTCCTGAAACGCCTGCCCGGGTATCTGGCCTACCTGAAAAACATACCGGAGAACGCCCCGCCCCACATTTCCGCCACGGCGCTGGCAAACGCCCTTGGCATGGGCGAGGTGCAGGTGCGGAAGGATCTGGCAATGGTTTCCGACGGCGGCCGCCCGAAAATCGGCTACCTGCGGGAGAGCCTGATTGACGACATCGAGCAGTTTCTGGGCTATGACAACACCACCGACGCCGTACTCATCGGCGCGGGCAAGCTGGGACAGGCGCTGATGGGCTACGGCGGCTTCGACGAATACGGCCTGAATATTCTGGCTGCCTTCGACGCGGACCCCAAAACGGACAAAACCGAGGAGGGCAAGCCCATTTACAACATAACAAAGCTGGCGCATTTCTGCCGGACCCACAAGGTGCTCATGGGCATCATTACCGTCCCGGCGGAAGCGGCCCAGGAGGTAGCGGACCAGCTCATCGCGGGAGGCATCAAGGCTATCTGGAATTTTGCCCCCGCCCATCTGGATGTGCCGCCGAACATCCTGGTGCAGAACGAGAATATGGCAACGTCTCTGGCTGTGCTGTCGGTACATCTTCAGGCCCAGATCAAGGAAGAAAAGGAAGTCAAAAAATAGACGAACGCCGTACCGCGCTTGGTGGTACGGCGTTCGCCTTGCAGAAGGAGGGCCGGTTCCGCTCAAACGGGAGAGACGATTTATTTAGAGCTTCCTTAGACTTTTCGTTGCTTTTTACCCTCGTCCGCACTATAATAGGGCTATGTCTCACAGAAAGTGGGGAGAGCCATGAAGAAAAAGAGGATCATTGCCTTGGCGGCTGTGCTGTTTGCGGCCGGCATTCTTGCCGCATTGGGTATAACGCACTATCAGGACAGCCGTATTACCATCGACGGCGTTACCTATGACCGGGACGCGGAGGTGCTGGATCTTCGCGGCACCGGGATTTCCGCCGAACATTACGAGGCGGTTCGGGCGGCGCTGCCGGACTGCGAAATCCAGTGGGATGTCCCATTTCAGGGCAGCTTTTACCCGGAGGATACCACCGAGCTCACCATATCCCACCTGAGCGATGGGGATTTGGCGGCGCTGGCGTATTTTCCAAGCCTGACCCATGTGGATGCCGGAGCCTGCCGGGATTACGACCGGCTGCTTGCCCTGCGGACGCAGATGCCGTCCTGCGAGGTGGAATACCGGGTGGCGCTGGGGCAGGAAAGCTACCCGGAAAACACGGCAACGCTGACCTTCTCCCAGGCCGACGGGGACGAGCTGCTGGAAAAGCTCCAATACCTCCCTGACCTGGAATCCGTCTATTTTATTCAGCCGGACATGCCGCCGGAAACGCTCCTGGCGCTGCGGGAAAATTATCCTAAGGTGTCGTTTACCTGGGAAAAGGACATTTTCGGCGAAACCTACAAGGATGATGTGACGGAACTGGATTTCTCCGGCCGGACGCTGGAGGGCGTGGAAGAGCTGGAAGCGGTTCTGGCCTATTTCCCGTCCCTGGAAAAAGTGGATCTGTGCGGCTGCGGCATCGACAACGAAACCATGGTCGCCTACCGGGACCGGGTTCGGGAGCAATATAAGGTGGTCTGGTCGGTGGAGGTGGGCAAGCTTACCGTGCGCACCGACGACACCACCTTCATGCCCACCAAGTACAAGCGCTTTGTAACGGAGGGCCAGCTTGCGAATCTGGTCTACTGCGAGGACATGATCGTGGTGGATGTGGGTCACAAGCCCATCGAAAATCTGGACTGGCTCTACGGGATGCCCCATCTGCAGTTTCTCATTCTGGCGGACACCCGGGTGTCGGATATCACGCCCATCGGCTCGCTGAAGGAGCTGATTTACCTGGAGCTGTTCAAATCTCCCGCAATCCACGACTACTCTCCTCTCACCGGCTGCACCGCACTGCAGGATGTGAACGTGGCATACACCAACGGCGACGCCGCCGTATTTGCCCAGATGCCATGGCTGAAGCACCTGTGGGTCAACTGCACCAATATCACCCCGGAGGCCCGCCAGCTGCTCACGGACACCCTGACGGACACCGTGATCGAATTTGACTCCGGCTGGCATATGGGCAACGGCTGGCGGGATCTGGACAATTATTACATCATGCGGGATCTTCTGGAAATGCCCTACTACGATTGGGGCTCAAAACGCCTGACCGGCGGCGATACCGAATAAAAAGGCAGGGCCTTCGGAGAAAAATCCGATGGCCCTGTTTTTGCACGTATTCTTCGATTAATCTTCGTCCCAGTTGTGCCAGACGTTCTGCACGTCGTCATCATCGTCCATGATGTCCAGCAGCTTCTCCATCAGAGAAATCTGCTCGGGATCGGTGAGCTTCTGGTAGTTCTGGGGCACCATTTCGATCTGGGCGGAGACGAAGCTGTAGCCCTTGGCGGTCATGGCGTCGGCCACCGCGTTGAAGTCATCGGGATCGGTGTAGACGGTGAAGGCATCGCCTTCCGCCTCGAAGTCATCCGCGCCGCAGTCCATGGCGTCCATCATGACCTGGTCTTCCTCATAGTCGCCGTCCTCATTGTCGATGACCAGCACGCCCTTCTTGTCGAAGGACCAGCTGACACAGCCGGTGGCGCCCAGGTTGCCGCCGAATTTGTCGAAGTGGTGGCGCATGGAACCGGCAGTACGGTTGCGGTTGTCGGTCATGGTTTCCACGATAACCGCCACGCCGCCGGGGCCGTAGCCTTCGTAGGTGATGGACTCGTAGTTGTCGCCGCCGGCGCCGGCAGCCTTCTCCAGGCAGCGCTTGATGTTGTCGTTGGGCATATTGGCGGCCTTGGCCTTGGTGA
>CAMAKJ010000129.1 GCA_945836055.1 uncultured Clostridia bacterium
CCTCGCCCACGGGCACCAGATCCGGCTGGTACAGCAGAATATCCGCCGCCATCAGGGCGGGATAGGTGAACAGGCCGCCGTTGACATTGTCCGCGTTCTTGGCGGACTTGTCCTTGAACTGGGTCATACGGCTCAGCTCGCCGAACATGGCATAGCAATCCAGCACCCAGCCCAGCTCCGCATGCTGGTGGACATGGCTCTGGATGAACAGGGTGTTCTTCTCCGGGTCAAGGCCGCAGGCGATATACTGAGCCAGCTGCTCCAGCGTCCGTCTGCGCAGGTCGGCAGGGTTCTGGCGCACGGTAATGGCGTGGAGGTCGGCCATAAAGTAGAAGCACTCGTAGTCGTTGGCACGCTCCGCCCAGTTTTTCACTGCGCCGAGGTAGGAGCCAAGGGTCAGATCTCCCGAGGGCTTGATGCCGGAGAGCATCCGCTTCTTGGGAGCCTGCTGAATCTCGTCAGTCATATCGAATCACGCTTTCTAAAGGTTTTCCCCCATTTTACCACAGACGAGTCGATTGTGCAAGGGTGTTTTCGCGCTTTCCATGATTGATTTCTCAGAAGGAATATGCTATACTCAACGGGAAAATTCTGTACAAAGAGGTAGATAACTATGGATTATCAGGCGCTTGCCGAATTGCTGTTTCCCGATGTGACTGCAACGCCGGAGGAGCTGGAAGCGCGTTTCCCCCAGCGTAACTTACCCGAGGGTGCGGTGGTGACCCGAATGGCTCCCTCCCCCACCGGCTTTGTCCACCTGGGCAATCTGGTGCAGGGTATGATTTCCGAACGGATGGCCCACCAGAGCGGCGGCGTGCTGTTTCTCCGGGTGGAGGACACCGATGCCAAGCGGGAGGTGCCCGGCGCCGTGGAGGTGTTGATCAATTCCCTAAAGTTCTATCACATCGATTTTGACGAGGGCGCGACAATGGACGGCGACAACGGCGCTTACGGCCCCTACCGTCAGCGCCAGAGAGCCGCCATTTATCACGTCTACGCCAAGAAGCTGGTGTCCGAGGGCAAGGCCTACCCCTGCTTCTGCACCGAGGAGGAGCTGTCCGCCCTCCGGGAGCAGCAGGAGGCGAACAAGGAGACCACCGGCTACTACGGCCAGTACGCCGTCTGGCGTGACCGCTCTCTTGAGGATATTCAGGCGCAGCTGACCGCCGGGAAGCCCTGGGTGCTCCGGTTCCGCTCCGAAGGCTCCGTTGACCGGCAGTTCAAGTTCGACGATCTGGTGAAGGGCAAGCTCACCATCACGGAAAACAACGTGGATCACGTACTGCTGAAATCCGACGGCATCCCCACCTACCACTTTGCCCACGCTGTGGACGATCACCTCATGCGCACCACCCACGTCGTCCGGGGCGACGAATGGCTGCCCAGCCTCCCCTTCCACATTCAGCTGTTCCAGGCTCTGGGCTTCAAGCTGCCCAAGTACGTCCATATCGGGCCGCTGATGAAGATGGACGGCAACTCCAAGCGCAAGCTCAGCAAGCGCAAGGACCCGGAGCTGGCGCTGACCTACTACAAGGCCGAGGGCTTCCCCATCGCTTCCATGCGGGAATATCTGATGACCGTGCTGAACTCCAACTTTGAGGACTGGCGGCGGGCAAACCCCGACGCGGCGCTGGAGGACTTTAAGTTCAGCCCCAAGAAGCTGAATCCCGCCGGGAGCCTGTTCGACTACGCGAAGCTGCTGGACGTGTCGAAAAACGTCATCTCCCGGATGACCGCCGGGGATGTTTACGCCCAGCTGCTGGACTGGGCGAAGGAATTCGATCCGGACTTTGCCGGGAAGCTGGAAGCCGACTCCGAATACGCCAAGCGGATTCTCGCCATCGGCCGGGGCGGCAAGAAGCCCAGAAAGGATCTCGCCGTCTGGAAGGACGCAAAAGACTACATGGGCTTCTTCTATGACGACTATCTGGAAGCGCCCCAGTGGGACAGCAAATTTGACAAGGCCGTCATCCGGGACGTGCTGAGCCGGTTCCTGGAAAGCTACGATTTTGCCGACGATTCCGCCGCCTGGTTTGCCAAGGTCAAGGCCATTACCGAAGCCATCGGTTTTACCACGGATATGAAGGCCTACAAGTTAAATCCCGAAGCCTTCCCCGGCACCGTTGCCGACGTGTCCACCTTCCTGCGGCAGGCCGTCACCGGTAAGACCGACACCCCCGACCTGTACACCATCATGCAGATTCTGGGGTATGACCGCACCGTCGGGCGCATCCGCGGCTGCCTTTCCGCGCTGAACTGATACTATTTCTTGATAAAAATGTTTCATCCAGATCGATGAAACATTTGAAAAGAGAATCCGTATGAACATTTTCCCCGGCGCGAATCCGCGCCGGGGATTTTCCATCGGTTCCCTCTTGACAAATCGATTTTATTAAGTATAATTATATCGATACTAAAAGGAGGAATAAATATGAAACTTGCTTTCTTTGATACAAAGTCCTACGACGTTCCCGGCTTTGACCGCTATGGCATCCCCGCCGGGGTGGAGATCAAATACTTTGAACCCAATCTGAACGAGGACACCGTGTCCCTGGCCGCGGGCTTTGACGCAGTGTGCGTCTTCGTCAACGACACCGTCAACGCTTCCGTAGTGGATGCCCTCTACAGCCTGGGCGTAAAGGCCATTGTCCTGCGGTGCGCGGGCTTCAACAACGTGGACATCAAAGCCTGCCAGGGCAAGCTCCGGGTGTTCCGGGTGCCCGCCTACTCCCCCCACGCGGTGGCGGAGCACGCCATGGCCCTGCTGCTGACCATCAACCGCCGCACCCACAAGGCCTATATCCGCACCCGGGACTTTAACTTCAGCCTCCAGGGTCTGGCCGGCTTCGACCTCTACGGCAAAACCGTGGGCATCATCGGCACGGGCAAAATCGGCCGGGTCTTTGCGGACATCTGCAAGGGCTTCGGGATGCACATCCTGGCCTACGACAAGTTCCCCGCCCAGGGCAGCGGCCTCAACTACGTGGCGCTTCCGGAGCTGTTTGCCAAATCCGACATCATTTCCCTTCACTGCCCCCTGACGGAGGAAACCCACCATCTCATCAACGCCGACTCCATCGCCCAGATGAAGAAGGGCGTCATCATCATCAACACCTCCCGGGGCAGCCTGATCGACACGGAGGACTTGATCAGCGGAATCAAGGAGCGGAAGGTGGGCGCCGCCTGTCTGGATGTGTACGAGGAGGAGGGCGACTTCTTTTACGAGGACTTCTCCGGCCACATTGTTGAGGACGACAAGCTGGTGCGGCTGATTTCCATGCCCAACGTCATCGTCACCTCCCACCAGGCGTTCCTGACGGAGGAAGCCCTGGACAACATCGCGGCAACCACCGTCAATAACCTGGTCCGCTTCTTCCAGGGCGACCCGGACACCTCCACCGAGGTCTGCTATAAGCCGTAACACAACCCAAAGCCTTCCCCAATGTCATCTCCACTGTAGGACGGGGGCTTGCCCCCGCCCTACGCTGGCTTGTTCCAAATGTTTAAGGCTATAGTTGATGACATTGCCCTCTGGGGAAGGTGGCAGGGCGAAGCCGTGACGGATGAGGTGTGCCCGGGTTCGATTTCGCCGCAGCGTTTCGAATTCGGAGTGTAGTACCGCCCCCTCATCAGTCAAAAATCAAAGATTTTTGCCAGCTTCCCCGTAGGGGAAGCCTTTGCTTTATCAAACCACCTGCTGGCCGTTGATTTCCAGATGGAAGGTCAGGCCCAGGGCCTCGGCGGCCTTCTGGCACAGAAGCATCCGTTTCATGAAGATTTCCAGATACTCCATCACCGAGCTGAAGTGGGTGTCCACGGTCAGGGTCAGACGGATGCTTGTGTGTTTTTCGTCAAAGGACAATCGGCAGTCCGTGACGGAGTAGTTCACCCGGTCGTGAATATCCAGCGCCACCGTGGCTTTATCCCGCACCCGGGAGCGGCGGACATCGGACTTGTCCGCCAGAATCAGCGCCGCCGCGATGGCGCTCACCGGCAGACCGGTACCCTCGTCGTGGTTGCCGATGGCGGTGACAATGGCGGCGATTTCTTCCGGCAGAAAATTCATCCGGTCCAGAATCCGGAAGGCCATTACCGCGCCGCTCTGGCTGTGATCCACCCGGTTCACCACGTTGCCGATGTCGTGGAGATACCCGGCGATTTTCGCCAGCTCCACCGTCCGGGCCGGATACCCCAGGGTTTCCAGAATTTCCCCCGCGGTTTGGGATACCCGGGTTACATGGGCAAAGCTGTGCTCCGTAAAGCCCAGCGCTTTTAAGGAAGCGTCCGCCTGGGCGATATACACCTTCACGGCTTCGTCCTGTTTAAGCTGTTCATAGGTCATGTTGTTCCCTCCACAGCATCCCGCCGGGATGCCCATTGTTTTAGATTTTCCTATCTTGTTCAGAATATCCCGCTTTCGTAAAATCCGCTATCCCGGTATTGTAAAGTGTGCTTATCGGGATAACTCAGCAAAGCGGTAAATTGAAATTTGAATTGACAATTGACAATGAACAATTGAAAATTAAGGAATCCCTTCGGGATATTTTAAAATAGAATAATATGGCAAAATACCCGCTATTATTTCAATAATCGTCCCGCAGGGACACAATCATTGTCAACTGTCAATTTTCAATTGTCAATTCGGCGAAGCCGCCAAACTGAAATTTGTTGGTTTGCTGAGTTAAGCCGATATGCATATTGTAAAGTCCGCCGGCGGGAATCCTTCAGAAAGAGTATGAAAACGTTTCCACTTTTCCTTTACTTCCCGGATTTGCTGTGGTATACTGAGTACAAATGATCTGCCGGTCTTTCGGGAAGGAGTTCCGCCGCTATGTACGAATGC
>CAMAKJ010000130.1 GCA_945836055.1 uncultured Clostridia bacterium
CAGACACAGGGAACCGTTGCGCCGCAGCGCCGGGATGATCCGCCAATTTCAAGAAACAGTATAGCGTATGATGCACGTTCTGTCAAGATTTCGGGGAAAAAAGCTGCTCATTTTTTGCAATTCGACGAAACATCGCTTCTCAAAAGAGCTTACAGCACATCCGGTATGCGCCGAAATCCCGCTGCTTCAGCGCCCGGAGAAGAGCGCGGCTGCGGCGGTCAGTCCAGTCCGCTGGGAAAATACGCTTGTACAGGTCACAGGTCAGAACGAACACGCTTTCCTGAATTTCTTCCGGCAGGCCGGAGATGCGGTGCTGGTTCAGGCGGAACTGAAGCAGCAGATAGCGCAGATATGTGTCGTCCTCCGGAAGGCCCGCCCGGGCGTGGGCCTGGGTCATCGCTTCCGTAATGTAATAGGTATCAATGGCCTTTGGCTTTCCCTGGGAGGTTTTCACGATACCGGCCTGATTGATGCGGTAGACATAGACCATTTGGGGAATGACGGACACGGCTTCGGCCTTGGGATAGATCAGGAAGGATACAATGGAATCCTCAAACCAGAAGCCCTCCGGGAATCGGATGTTCTCAAACAGCTTTCCTTTGTATACCTTTGCCCAGGGCTGCCCGTGGAGCACATCGCAGGGAGCCTCCACGTTCTGAACCCGGTTGTAGCGGTGCATTACGGTTTTCTCCCCGTCGATGAGGTAATACGCCCCGCCCTCCACAACATCGCAGTTCTGACGGAAGGCGGTGTCCAGCAGAGCTTCCACAGCGCCCTCACAGAGGCAGTCGTCGGAGTCCAAAAACATCAGGTATTTCCCGAAGATTTCCGACAGAGCTGTGTTCCGGGCGCCGGAGAAACCCTTGTTCTCCTGATGAATCACTGTCACCCGGCTGTCGGCGGCATAGGTGTCCGCAATGGCGGCTGTGGCGTCGGTGGAGCCGTCGTCAATGAGAATAACGTGATAGGTGTATTTCGTTTTCTGGGCCAGCACCGAATCCATGCAGGCGGCAAGGTATTTTTCCACATTATAAGCCGGAATTACAATCTGAAGATCGCACCGGGGCGGCAGCAGACGGTTGTCCGCTTCGGCGACGCCCGCAGGCCTGGGGGAGAAACGCGCCAGATTCTCCCGGGCGGCGGAGACCTCCATGGCTGAAATCCGGCGGAACAGGGGAGAGGACGCGTTCAGGCAGAACTTCAGGGCGCTTTTTACCGCGGCTTTGATTGACATAGAAACCACCTCTGAAAAAAGTATACCGTTTCCCCGGCGTAAAGTCAATATCCCGGCTCCCGGTTGACTTTTTTTGGCGGATGGAGTAAAATCCTGGCAGAAGGATACGGAAGAGGGAAAAGAAATGGTGGGACTTGGAACGGTCATCAACACCGCCGCGATTCTCGCCGGGGGACTGTGCGGGGCGCTGTTCGGGCGGCTTCTGAAGGAGAGCGCCCAGGACACGTTAACCAAGGTCTGCGGCGTCAGCACCCTGTTCATCGCTGTCTCCGGGGCGATGGAGGGGATGCTTTCTCTGGAAAACGGCAGCCTTTCCAGCGGCGGCGGGCTGCTGATCATCGGCTGTCTCGCCATCGGCGGCGTAATTGGGGAGCTGCTGAATATCGAAGGGGCTTTCGAGCGGTTCGGCCAGTGGCTGAAGCTCAAAACCGGCAACGCCAAAGACAGGGAATTCGTCAACGCCTTTGTCACGGCGTCGCTGACGGTGTGCATCGGAGCCATGGCGATCGTAGGCTCCATTCAGGACGGCCTGACGGGGGATTATTCCATACTCGCCACCAAGGCGGTGCTGGACCTGATCATTATTATGGTCATGAGCTCCTCCATGGGCAGGGGCGCGGTGTTCTCCGCGATTCCCGTGGCGGTGCTCCAGGGCACCATGACGGCGCTGGCGGGACTGCTGCGGCCGGTTATGACGGAGGCGGCGCTGAATAACCTTTCGCTGGTGGGCAACGTGCTGATTTTCTGCGTGGGCGTCAACCTGGTGTGGGGAAAGAAGATTAAAGTGGCGAATTTGCTGCCCGCCATTGTGGCGGCGGTAATCGCGGCGTTCGTACATATATAAGGAGGCCGAATATGGCAAAGATTTTGGTATCCGGGCTGATCAACACGGAGACGACCGTGCGGGTGCGGCAGTTTCCGGTGAATTATTACCCCATCGACTACCCCTTTTTCGGGGTGAATACGGCGGTTTCCGGCGTGGCCTTCAACATTACGAAGGCTCTGAAAACCCTGGGGGATGGGGTGACGCTGCTGAGTATCACGGGGCAGGATTTCCCGGCGGCGTATATCCGCAGCGAGCTGGCCTCCGCCGGTATTGACACGCAGGGGATTCAGTCCAAGCTGCGCCAGACGCCAAACTCGGTGGTGCTCTACGACGGAGAGGGAAAACGGCAGATTTACTGCGACCTCAAGGACATTCAGCAGACGGCCTATGACTTTCCGGCGGACATCTGCCGGGACGCCGACATTGTGGCTGCCTGCAACATCGACTTTAACCGCCCCCTGCTCCGTCAGGCGAAGGCCATGGGAAAAACCATCGCCACGGATGTCCACGTCCTTTCCGACATTGCTGACGCATACAACCGGGATTTCATGGAAAGCGCGGATATCCTGTTTCTCAGCGACGAAGCCGTGGGCTGGGACTACAAGGGATTTTTGTGGTCATTGGCGGAAGCCTACGGAAACCGGATCATCGTGATGGGCCGGGGAGACAAGGGCGCGGCCATGTATCTGCGGGAGGAAAACCGGGTGTTCACCCTTCCCGCTGTTCAGGTCGGGCCGGTTGTCAACACCGTGGGCGCGGGGGACGCGCTGTTCAGCGGCTTCCTGCACGCCTATGCGGCGGGCGCCCACCCGGTGGAGGCTCTGGTTCGGGCGGAGCTGTTTGCCTCGGCGAAAATCCGGGTCAGCGGCGCGGCCAGGGGCTTTGTCCCGGCAGAGGAGCTGGAAGGGCTTTTCCGGCAGCACGCCGGGTCTGTTCAGGTGGAGTGAAAATGGAATTCAACTGGATCAACGCCTTTGGCGGCGGAGTTATGGCGCTGATGCTGGCACCCAACGTGGTTTACGCCCTCCGCTGCCCCGGGCAGAAAAACAAATGCCGAAACCCGTGGGTGAACGCTTTGGAGCAGGTGGGGCGGTATGCCGCCATTGCGCTGATGGTGTTTCCGCTGGGCGTGTGGGAGTTCGGATTTGACGGTGTCGGCCGAATGCTGCTGTATCTCGCCGGAAACGGGGCGCTGCTGCTGTGCTATTGGCTGTTCTGGTTTTTGTATTTCCGGAAGCCCACGAGGGGCAGGGCGCTGACTCTGGCAGTGGTTCCCACGGGGATTTTTCTGCTCAGCGGTCTGACGCTTGGACACCGGCTGCTCACGGCCGCCGCATTGCTGTTCGGCGTGGGGCATGTGTATGTGACGCTTCAGAATGCGCCGGAGCCGGACTGAGAGAAGAGAGGGGAAACAAATGGTTCATTTGCTTTTGGTAATAATTTATTTGTCCTTTGTCAGCCTTGGGCTGCCGGACGCGCTGCTGGGCGCGGCGTGGCCCAGTATGTGCGTGGACTTTGACGTCCCCGTGTCCTATGCCGGTGGAATTGCCTTGATTATCTCTTTGGGCACGGTGATTTCCAGTCTGATGAGTGACCGGCTGACCAAGCGGTTCGGCACCGGCAAGGTCACGGCCTTCAGCGTGGGCTTGACCGCGCTGGCGCTGTTCGGGTTTTCAGTCAGCCGGGCCTACTGGATGCTCTGCCTGTGGGCGATTCCCTACGGCCTGGGCGCGGGCAGCGTGGACGCCAGCCTGAATAACTATGTGGCGCTCCACTATGCCAGCCGCCACATGAGCTGGCTGCACTGCATGTGGGGCCTGGGGGCCAGCGTCGGACCGTATATCATGGGCGCGGCGCTTACCCGTGGCATGGGCTGGAACACCGGGTATCTGGTGATTTCCGTCATTCAGATCGTTCTCACGGCGGCGATTTTCCTGAGCCTGCCCCTGTGGATAAAGCGAAAGGACGAGCCGGGCGCCGACGGCGTCCGGGCAAAGCCCCTGACGATGAAGCAGATTTTTGCCATTCCCGGGGCGAAGGAAGTGATGCTGGCCTTTTTCTGCTACTGCGCTTTGGAGCAGACGGCGGGCCTGTGGGCCAGCTCCTATCTGGTGCTGAAGGACGGGCTGGACCCGGAAACCGCTGCAAGTCTTGCCAGTCTCTTTTACATCGGCATCACCGTGGGGCGGTTCATCAGCGGCTTTGTCACCTACAAAATGAACGATACCAATATGATCCGGCTGGGGCAGGGAATTGTGGTGCTGGGCATCGTCATCATGCTGCTGCCCTTGGGCGCGGGAACTACCATGGGGGGACTGCTGCTCATCGGTATTGGCTGCGCTCCCATTTATCCCTGCGTCATTCACTCCACCCCCGCCCACTTCGGCGAGGAAAATTCCCAGGCGCTCATCGGCGTGCAGATGGCCAGCGCCTATGTGGGCATCTGCTGCATGCCGCCGCTGTTCGGTCTGATTGCGAACCACCTGAGCGCCGGGCTACTGCCGGTGTACCTGGCGGTGATTCACGCCGTCATGATCGCCATGTGCGAGCGTCTGAACCGGAAGCATGGAGAATAAAAAACAAGGCAGCACGTTTGTGCTGCCTCAGATTGTTTAGGCAACACCGCACAATGGGAGCTGCGGGCTTCGGCGGATTTTTTGTCCCAATCGTACAGTATGAAAAATGGGAAATACATCCAGTATTCCCACATTTTTCATACTT
>CAMAKJ010000131.1 GCA_945836055.1 uncultured Clostridia bacterium
TGGGCAACGACGCCGGCGCCTACGGCGCTTTCAAGCTGGCGCTGGACGCCTTCGGAAAGTAATTCCGTCAATTCCCATGGAATGTAACCGCAGGGGGCGGCATCCCTGACGCCCTCTGCATACCTGCCGGATATCAGATACGCCCCCATAAAAGCGGTAATTGCTTTTATGGGGGCGATTGCTGTTCAGTTAGGGCAGCACCGCATAATGGGGCAAAAGATCCGCCGAAGCCCGCAGCTCCCATTATGCGGTGTTGCTTTAGGTTTTCCGGATGAACTTCTCTCCGCAGCGGGGACAGGTAATGGAAATTTTCCCCTTGCCCCGGGGGACGCGCACCATCTGGCGGCACTTGGGGCAGTCAAAATACCGGTTTTGGCGATCCTTCAGCCGGGTGATAAACTGCAGGAACTTCCGGTTTTCCTGATAGCGCTTGTAGGTGTTCCGGGACAGGGTGCGGAAAATCGCCCAGATCATCAGCCCGTAGCTCAGCGCCCAGAAAATCAGATTCAGAGGAACCTTGTGAATCCATACCGACAGCAGGCTGCAGAACAGGCCGGCACAGAGAATCACCATATTCAGACGGTCGGTGCCGTAACGCCCGGCCATAAAGCTACGCAAGCCCATGGACAGTTTTGCGGTAAACTGCCGAAACCAGCTGCCGATACCATTCATTCAGATCACCTTTGCCAAGAGAAATGTGTACCCCCTATTATATTGAAAAAAATGCCGAATGCAACCGTTCCCGGGGAAAGTTAACGGATTGTTTAAGATTGCTTTAAGACGGGAAATCCGGATAATTCCTCTTGGCGAACAGTGAAAAATGTGGTATACTGGAAAAAACGCGCGGAAAGGAGGCAGGCCGTGGATACGATTGACCAATTTACGGATGAAACACCCGGCGCTGAGCCGGAGGAGATTCCGGAGCAGTTCCCGGAGCTGATTCTGGACAGACCTGCCAATGAAGGGGAGGAAACCGTCGCGGTTCTGGACGAGATTTACCTTCCCCTGCCGCCGAAAAAGCGAATCCGGCCGGAGTGGATTCTGGGCCTGATCGCCCTGCTGGCGGCGATCTTGCTGATTGCCGTGGCCGCGATGTCCCGCCCCTATTATGAGGCGGCGGACGATCCGGAGGCGCTGTCAGAGCGGCACCAGCTCCAGGAGGCGACGCAGCCGGAGATTCTTTCCGAACCGGAGCCGGAGCCGTCGGAGACGGAACCCACCGCCCGGCCTACCATCCCCCCGGACCCCAACCCCTACGGGCGGCTGGATTTTCAGTATAACCGGCAAAACTACCTGACCTGTCTGCGAACCGACAGCTACTCCGGCGTGGATGTATCCGCGTTTCAGGGCAGCATCGACTGGAATAAGGTGGCCCGTTCCGGCATTGACTTTGCCATCATCCGCCTGGGCTACCGGGGCTACGGCAGCGGCAAGCTGGTGGAGGATGAATACGCGAAGAAAAACTTAAAGGGCGCGTCGGAAGCAGGACTTCCCATCGGCGCTTACTTTTTCTCCCAGGCGCTGACCATGGACGAGGCGGAGGAGGAGATCCGGTTCATGCTGGACATTCTGGGGGATTACCGGCTGGACATGCCCATCGTGCTGGACTGGGAGATTCCCACCGCTGATGCCCGGACGGCGAATATGGACGCCCGCACCCTGACGGACATTCAGCTCTACTTCTGCGAGCGGATGAAGACTCTGGGCTATCAGCCCATGGTCTACTTTAACTGGCACCAGTCGGAGAACCTGTACTACCTCAGCGAGCTGGAGGACTACCCCTTCTGGCTTGCCATGTATCAGGATCGGATGAGCTTCCCCTGGAAGGTGGAAATGTGGCAGTACACCTGCACGGGAAGGGTGCCCGGCATTCAGGGCGACGTAGACATCAACGTATACATGCCATAGCGGGGATGCCCCCGCGGGCAATGCGTGCACGGGTGGTCTATTCTCGTTGCGCCATTGGGCATCGCTCGGTTCGTTACGGAGCGCCCAAGGCTTCCCCTGTGGGAAGCTGGCAGAAATCTTTCGGCAAATCCGTACCGGGCAACCCTCATCCGTCTCGCCTCGCGGCGAGCCACCTTCCCCGGAGGGGAAGGCTTTAGCCGCTCCTATGGGACAATTTTATGAAAACCAACGGCAGCATACCGCTTAAAGCCGGTATGCTGCCGCTTCGTTATTTGGGTATGGTGATGGTCAGCACGATCTGGCTGTCCGTTTCCCGGCGCTCGGACACCGCAGGGATGCCCGAGGACTGGATTTTCTGCAGCGACTGGGTCAGGCTGTTGAGAAACGCCCCCACGTTTGCCTTCACCGGCTTCTCCGTCCGGGCGGACAGCAGGCTTTCCACATATTTTTCCGTCCGGGCCACGCTCATGCCCTGGCGGACGATTTCCCGGATGGCTGCGAGCTTCCCTTCCTCCGTGGGCAGGCGCAGCAGCGCCCGGGCGTGGCGTTCCGTCAGATTTGCCTCCCGCAGGGCGGTGAGCACCGCCTCGCTGTGCTTCAGCAGCCGCAGCTTGTTGGCGACGGCGCTCTGGCTCTTCCCCAGCAGCCGCGCCGCCTGCTCCTGGCTCATATTCCAGTCGGTGAGCAGCCGGGAAATGCCCATGGCTTCTTCAATAAAGTCCAGATCCTGCCGCTGCAGATTCTCCACCATGGCCGCCATGCCGGACTCCCGATCGTCCATGCTCATGATGATGCAGGGAATGTCCGTAATCCCCGCCAGCTCCGCCGCCCGGAGCCGCCGCTCCCCGGCAATCAGCTCATAGCCGTTTCCGCTCCGGCGGACGGACAGGGGCTGGAGGATTCCGTGCTGCCGGATGGAATCGGACAGCTCGTCCAGCGCCTCCGGCCGGAAAATCTTTCGCGGCTGCGCCGGATTGGGGCGGATGGAGCGGGCGGGAAGAAAAACCACCCGTCCGGTTTCCATGTAGGTTTTCAGCTTCTGACATTGCATTGCCCGTCCTCCCTTGTTGAGATACGGAACCATTGTACGTTCCGCGCAAGCGGGAATACCAGCGAAATCGGCCCAAGAAACAAGGGAAACGCACGACATTTTCTCTCAGGATATGGGCGCGGAAGAGACAGCGCCCTGCTGCAGGGTTGCCATCATTCAACATTTCTCATTTTATGCATATCAGCAAACCGGAAAATTGGAATTTGGCGCATCTAACGTGATCGGCCTACGGCCGATGCAATGCTGTGCATTGCGGGGAACGGATTGCCACGCCAGTGTGAGCACTGGCTCGCAATGACATACCGCTGCAATGTACCACCGCGTAAGGATAGAGGGAAAACAGAAAACGATGTCATTGCGAACCAGCCCTCAGGCTGGTGTGGCAATCCGTTTTCTCCGGCATTCGCAGAATGCCATCGTTCCAAAGGGACGATAAATTCCAATTTGTCAGGTAGCTGAGGAAAACCGATAAGCACTTCGCTTTTTGCATTCGGCATTCCCCCCTCCCTCGGTTCACAATTTATTTACGGATTATTCCATTTTGCCTCTTGCTTTTTTTGGCAAGCTGCGCTATTATATTAGCACTCACGGATGATGAGTGCTAAACCACGTAGATACAGGCAGGAAGGTTCATTCCGATACCTGCGGTCTAAATACAATTTTGTATGGAGGAATTATCAATGAAACTCAAGCCCATGGCGGACAACGTTCTGCTCAAAGCCCATGAGGAGCCCGAGACCACCGTCTCCGGCATCGTCCTGGCCACCACCAACAAGGAAAAGCCCATGATTTACGAGGTCGTTTCCGTCGGCCCCGGCACCAAGGACGTCACCATGACCGTCAAGGCCGGTGAGAAGGTCGTCGTCGGCAAGTTTACCGGCACCGATGTGACCATCGACAAGGAAGACTACAAGTTTGTCAAGCAGGACGACATTCTGGCTGTCGTTACTGACTAAGGAGGAAGAAAATCATGTCTAAGATGATTGTTTACGGCGAGGAAGCCCGCAAGAAGCTGCAGTCCGGCATTGACCAGCTGGCCAATACCGTTAAGGTTACCCTGGGTCCCAAGGGCCGCAACGTGGTTCTGGGCAAGAAGTACGGCGCGCCCCTGATCACCAACGACGGCGTGACCATCGCCAAGGAAGTGGAGCTGGAGGACGCTTTTGAGAACATGGGCGCCCAGCTCATCCGGGAAGTCGCCACCAAGACCAACGACGTGGCCGGCGACGGCACCACCACCGCTACCCTGCTGGCGCAGGCCATCACCCGTGAGGGCCTGAAGAATCTGTCCGCCGGCGCCAACCCCATGGTCATGCGCAAGGGCATTGACAAGGCCGTTGCCGCCGCTGTGGAAGCCATCAAGGCCAACTCCGTTCCCGTGTCCGACTCCGCCGCCATTGCCCGGGTTGGTACCGTGTCCTCCGGCGACGAGACCATCGGCAAGCTGATTGCCGAGGCCATGGAGAAGGTGGGCAAGGAAGGCGTCATCACCATCGAGGAGAGCAAGACCGCCGAAACCGGTCTGGACGTGGTGGAAGGCATGCAGTTTGACCGGGGCTATATCTCCCCCTACATGGTCACCGACACCGACAAGATGGAGGCCGTTCTGGACGACGCCTATATCCTGATCACCGACAAGAAGATTTCCTCCATTCAGGAGATCCTGCCCATTCTGGAGCCCATCGTCAAGTCCGGCCGCAAGCTGATGATCATTGCCGAGGACGTGGAGGGCGACGCGCTGGCTACCTTGCTTCTGAATCGTCTGCAGGGCCGCTTCAACGTGGTCTGCGTCAAGGCTCCCGGCTTCGGCGACC
>CAMAKJ010000132.1 GCA_945836055.1 uncultured Clostridia bacterium
CCATCAGCATGGGGATGAAGGCGGTGAGCACCGGCAGCATACTCAGGGCGTCCTCAAAAGAGGTGATAATCATTCCCGTAAAGGTGGCGGACACCATCAGCAGCATCAGCCAGGGAATCCGGTGCTTAAAGAGGTCAAAGGGCGTGCTTTTCAGGTAGGTTTTTTCCGAGGGGGTCATAGCGGCCATGATTTCCATGTCCTCGGTGGCCGCGTCCTGCATGACGTCCATGGCGTCGTCGAAGGTGACGATACCCACCATCCGGTTTTCCCCGTCCACCACGGGCAGGGCGATGAAGTTGTACTTGGAAAGGGTGGCGGCCACTTCCTCCTGATCGGTCTGGGTGGTGACGGAGATCAGGTTGGTCTCCATGATGTCCTCGATCTTGGTCTCGTCATCCTCGGCCAGCAGCAGATCCTTCACCGTGACCAGGCCGATGAGGGTTCTGTCCTTATCCATGACGTAGCAGGTGTAAATGGTTTCCTTGTCCACGCCCTGGCGGCGGATACGCAAAATGGCCTCCTCCACGGTCATGTGGGGGCGCAGGGAGACGTACTCCGTGGTCATGATGGAACCGGCGGAGTCCTCGGGGTAGCGCAGAATCTGGTTGATGGAGCTGCGCATCTCCGGGTCGGCGTGCTTTAAGATACGCTGCACCACGTTGGCGGGCATCTCTTCCACAATGTCCGCCGCGTCGTCAACGTACAGCTCGTCCAGCACTTCCTTCAGCTCATTGTCGGAGAAGCCCCGGATCAGAATTTCCTTGGCATCCGGGTCCATTTCCACGAAGGTCTCCGCCGCCTGCTCCTTGGGCAGCAGGCGGAACATGAGGGGAATCTGTTTATCGTCCAGTCCGTCAAAAAGTCCGGCGACATCCATGGGATTCATGGTCACGAGGATGTCCCGGAGCGTGGCATACTTTTTGTCCTCCAGCAGCTTCAGGAGGGCTTTTTCAACGATTTCAAAACGCTCTGCCATGATATTCCTCCTATTTTTATATTGAAAATAAGAGCAATCTACGCAGGTCGAAAGGTTAACGCAGGCTCACCCGGACGGCAAGCCGTAATCTACTTCGGCCGGGTATATTGCCATTACTGCCAGCGTCCAAGATGCTCCCTCCTTTTATTGTCACAGTCTCTTTTATTCTACCCACTTTTCCCGAAAATGTCAACCTTGACGGAAGGGTGTTCACGGAATAAAATAAAAGTCAGCAAAATGAAACTGGGATTTATCGTTCCTTTGGAACGATGGCATTCTGCGAATGCCGGGGAAAACGGATTGCCACACCAGCCTGAGGGCTGGTTCGCAATGACATCGTTTTTCGTTTTCTCTCTATTCTATCGCAGCGTCACGCTGCAGCGGTATGTCATTGCGAACCAGTGCGCACACTGGTGTGGCAATCCGTTCCTTGCAATGCGCAGCATTGCGTCGGCCGTAGGCCGGTCCCGTCAGGTGCACAAATTTCAATTGTACGAAACAGGAGGAGTCCCGCCATGCTTCGATTTGCCGCGCCGGAGGACGTAAGCGCCATGCTGGCCATTTACGCTCCCTATGTCCTGCACACCACCGCCACCTTTGAGTATGCCCCGCCGGAGGAAGGGGAATTTCTGCGCCGCTTCCGCACCGTCACCGAACAGTTCCCCTGGCTGGTGTGGGAAAAGGACGGCGTCATCCTGGGCTACGCCTACGCCAGCACCCCCTACACCCGGGAGGCCTACGCCTGGTGCGCCGAGCCAACCGTATATCTCCGCCCCGAGGCCAGGGGACGGGGCATCGCCAAAGCGCTGTACGACGCCCTGGAGGAAATTCTGCGGCGGCAGGGCTACTGTGTCCTGTATGCCCTGGTCTGCGACGAGAATGAAAACTCCCTGCGCTTTCACGAAAAGCAGGGCTACCGCCCCGCCGCCCATTTCCCCCGCTGCGGCTTCAAATTTGGCCGCTGGATTGGCCTATACTGGATGGAAAAACGGCTGGATTCTGTCGAATCCCCCAGCGCCAGGCCAATCCCATGGTGCGAGGTTATGCAAAATGCAGAAATCTTCCCCGATATTTTAGATACTTTGTCCCTTTCCTAAATGTGAAAAATATGTTATGTTATCAGTGTGGAAAAGTGTGCCTGCGCCGCTGTTTTCTTTGCGTGGCACCCAACATTTCATATAAGGAGCTGTGACCATGTATTTTCAGAAAAAACGCGTAATCGCCATGCTTCTGGCCGGCGGCCAGGGCAGCCGTCTGAAGGTTCTGACGGAAAAGACCGCCAAGCCTGCCGTACCCTTCGGCGGCAAGTACCGTATCATCGACTTCCCCCTGAGCAACTGCGTTAACTCCGGCATTGACACCGTTGGTATTCTGACCCAGTATCAGCCCCTGGAGCTGAACGAGTACATCGGCAACGGCCAGCCCTGGAGTCTGAACAAGACCCATTCCTGCGCCCAGGTTCTGCCCCCCTACGAGCGCCACGACAAGAAGTCCGGCTGGTACAAGGGCACCGCCAACGCCATCTATCAGAACATCGACTTTGTCGACCGCTTCAACCCCGATTATGTGGTGATCCTGTCCGGCGACCACATCTATAAGATGGACTACGCCGACATGGTCTCTTACCACGAGAAGCACAACGCCTCCTGCACCATCGCCGTGCGCAACGTGCCCCTGGCGGAGGCCTCCCGTTTCGGCATCCTGAACACCAACCCCGACAACTCCATCTACGAGTTCGAGGAGAAGCCCGCCAAGCCCAAGTCCACCAACGCGTCCATGGGCATCTACTGCTTCAACTGGAAGGTACTGCGGGATGCTCTGATTGCTGACGAGGAGAACCCCAACTCCTCCAACGACTTCGGCAAGAACATCATCCCCAGCCTGCTGGCCGCCGGTCACAAGATGATGGCCTATCCCTTCGAGGGCTACTGGAAGGATGTGGGAACCATCGATTCCCTGTGGGAAGCCAACATGGAGCTGCTGGGCAAGAATCCCGCCTTCGAGCTGCGGGGCGGCAAGCGTTCCACCATCTACGCCCGGAACTCCGCTCTGCCCTCTTCCTACATTGACGCGGGCGCCAAGGTTGTCAACGCCTTCGTCGCCGAGGGCTCCGAGGTGTACGGCACCGTCCGCCATAGCGTCATTTCCATCGGCTGCACCATCGGCGAGGGCGCTCTGGTTGAGGACAGCGTGGTCATGCCCGGCGTGGTCATCGAGCCCGGCGCCATTGTCCGCCACGCCATCCTGGGAGAGGACTCCAAGGTCTGCCACAACGCCGTCGTCGGCGGCGCCTTCGCGGAGGGTGAGAAGAAGAGTATCAGCGTCACGTCCAAGGGCGCTGTCGTAGAAGCCAACGCCGTGCTCAAGCCCGGTGACATGCTGTGAGGAGGATTCCGCTATGAACGTAATGGGTATTGTTTTTACCAATGACGCTTCCCTGGGCGAGCTGACCAACAAGCGCACCATGGCGTCCCTGCCCTTTGGCGGCCGCTACCGCCAGGTGGACTGGGCACTGTCCAATCTGAGCTGCGCCGGCGTGCGCCATGTGGGCATTATCTCCCGCCACAACTACCAGTCCCTGATGAACCACATCGGCGACGGCGAGGAGTGGGGCCTGGAGCTGGAAGAGGGCGGCCTGGAATTTCTGACCCCCTACGCCCAGTCCGACGTCCACCGCTACCGCGGCAAGCTGGAGTCCCTGGCCAGTGCCATGGACTTCCTGGAGTACGGCGCGGATGACGAGGTGGTGGTCATGATCGACTCCGCCGTTCTGTCCAACATTGACCTGAACAAGGTGCTCAGCGCCCATGTGGAAAGCGGCAAGGATGTCACCGTGGTCACCAAGGCCGGTGTGTGCAACGGTGAAAAGATGATCGACCTGGCCCTGAAGCTGGACGAAAAGGGCGAGGTCTGCGACATGATGGTTGACTTTGCCGCTCCCGCGGACTACGTCGCCTCCATGGACATCTTCGTGCTGAACAAGAAATGGCTCATCGAGCAGACCAAGGAAATGATCGCCCGGGACAAGTTCCACATGGACCGGGATCTGGTTCTGGGCGGCTGGCAGCGGGGCAAGGTCTCCGTCAACGTCTACCCCTTCGAGGGTACCGCCATGTTCAACGAGTCCGTGGAGGAGTACTTCACCAACTCTCTGGCTCTGATTAACGGAGAGACCCGCCATGATATGTTCGGCGGCAACCATCCCATCTTCACCAAGGTCCGTGACCGGGTCCCCACCTACTACGGCGAAGCGTGCGACATTTCCGACACCCTGGTGGCCGACGGCTGTATGCTGGAGGGCAAGGTGGAAAACAGCGTTCTGTTCCGTCAGGTCAGCGTTGCTCCCGGCGCCGATGTGGAAAACTGCGTCATCATGAACGACTCCGTGATCGGCGAGGGCGCTGAGTTGAAGTACGTCATTCTGGACAAGGACGTCACCGTCACGCCCGGCGCGAAGCTCATCGGCACGCCGAAGAGCCCCATCATTGTCAAGCGGGGGGAAACCGTATGAAAATAGCCGTTTGCGCCTCCGAGGGCGCACCCTACGCCAAGTCCGGCGGCCTGGGCGACGTCATGGAGGCCCTGCCTGCCGCTCTGGCCCGCATCGAGGGCAACGAGGTAGCGCTGTTCCTGCCCTACTACAGCAAAATCAAGCATAACGCCGCCTATCTGGTGGAAAAGGCCGCGGAGGTCCGGGTTCGCCTGGGCTGGCGGCAGCAGTACTGCGGCGTGATGAAGCTGACGAACCGCAGCGACGGCGTGCAGGTCTACTTCCTGGACAATGA
>CAMAKJ010000133.1 GCA_945836055.1 uncultured Clostridia bacterium
GTCCGCTTCCTGAGAAGCAATCCAAAAGAATAAGCAAAGGGACGGCCAGGCAGCCGTCCCTCTTCTTAGCCATTTACCGCTGCAAGAATATGCTTCACCAGCTCGTCCCGGCCGTTTCCCTTTTCCGCGGAGAAGGGGATGACGGGGCAATCCACCGGCAGCTCCAAATCCTCCCGGATTGTCTTAAGATTGGGCTCCAGCTCGCTTTTCTTCAGCTTGTCCATCTTGTTGGCAACCACCACAAAGGGACAGCCGCTGTCCAGGAACCATCTTGCCATGGTGATGTCGTTGTTTGTCGGCGGATGCCGGTAGTCCACAATGAGCACGCCCAAATCAATCCGGTTCGCCGCGAAATAGGTATCCATCAGCCTGCCCCAGCGCTCCTTTTCCTGCTGGGAAACCTTGGCAAAGCCGTAGCCGGGAAGGTCAACCAGATAACAGGCTCCGTCCAGGACGAAGTAATTCACATGGACGGTTTTTCCCGGCTTCTCCCCTACCCTGGCGAAGTTTTTTCGCTGGAGCAGGCGGTTGATTACCGAGGATTTTCCCACGTTGGACTTTCCCGCGAAGGCGATTTCCGGCAGGCGTTTTGCCGGAAAATCCCGGTCGGAAGCAGCGGAAATCAAAAATTCCACATTCTGAAAGTTCATGTTTCCTCCGTTACTGCCGCAGGCCGGGCTTCGGCCGTTTCGCCTTGACGTCCCCCGGAAGCTCCGCCAGTATCGCGGGGCTCATCTCCGCGGGCCGGTTGAGGGCAGTGGAAAGCACCGTGTCCATGGTCTGGGCGCTGATAAAGTTCAGCTGACGGCGGACGGTCTGGTCGATTTCCTCCAGATCCCGCTCATTGTCCTTGGGGATAATGACGGTACGCACTCCATGCCGCAGAGCCGCCATGGTTTTTTCCTTCAGGCCGCCGATGCGCAGCACCCGGCCCCGGAGGGAAATCTCACCGGTCATGGCGATATCCCGGCGCACGCTGACCCCCGTCAGGGCGGAAACCATAGCCGTGCAGACGGTAACGCCGGCGGAGGGGCCGTCCTTGGGCACCGCGCCCTCGGGGAAGTGGACATGGATATCCTTCGTCTTGTAAAAGTCCGGCGCAACCCCCAGTTTTTGGGCGTTAGCCCGGATATAGCTCAGCGCCGCGTGGGCAGACTCCTTCATTACGTCCCCCAGATTGCCTGTCAGCTCCAGCTTGCCGGAGCCGTCCATGACGTTGACCTCCACCTCCAGGGTTTCGCCGCCGACGCTTGTCCAGGCAAGGCCGGTGACCAGTCCCACCTGGTCGGTGCAGGGCAGGCGGTCGGGCAGGTATTTCCGAACGCCGAGATACCCTTCCAGATTGCTGCCGTTGATGACGATCCGTTTCGGTGTCTCCTGGGACAGAATCTCCATATCCGCCTTGCGGCAGATTTCCGCGAAGCAGCGCTCCAGATTCCGCACACCGGATTCCCGGGTGTAGCAGGAGATGATCTCCCGGATGGCGTCATCCGTAATCCGCAGCTGAGACTTTTTCAAGCCGTGCTTCTGCAGCTGCTTGGGAATCAGATGGGTCTTGGCGATCATCACCTTTTCCTCGTCGGTATAGGAATCCAGCTCAATGACCTCCATACGGTCCAGCAAAGGTCTCGGCACGGTGTCCAGGGTGTTGGCGGTGGTGATGAACATTACATCGGACAGATCAAAGGGTATCTCCAGATAGTGATCCCGGTAGGCGTGGTTCTGCTCCGAATCCAGCACCTCCAGCAGCGCGGCGCTGGGGTCGCCCCGGTAATCGGAGCCCATCTTGTCGATTTCGTCCAGCAGCAGAACCGGGTTGCTGCTCCCCGCCTGAATCATGGCAGTTATAATCCGGCCGGGCATGGCGCCGACGTAGGTTTTCCGGTGTCCCCGGATGTCCGCCTCGTCGTGGACGCCGCCCAGGGAAATCCGGGCCATTTTCCGGTTCAGGCTCCGGGCGATGGAGTAGGAAATGGAGGTTTTGCCCACGCCGGGAGGGCCGACCAGGCAGATGATCTGGGGCGGCATATCCGGCGCCATTTCCCGCACGGCGATGGTTTCCAGAATCCGTTCCTTGACCTTCTGCAGTCCAAAGTGGTCGTGCTCCAATATCTTCCGGGCGGAGGCAACGTCCACCCGCTCCTTTGTCTTCTGATTCCAGGGCAGTTCCAGTACCGTGTCCAGATAATTGCGCAGAACCGCGCCCTCGGAGGAGCCGAAGGGCTGCTTCTTCATGCGGTCTACGTCCTTCAGCAGCTTCTTTTCCGCGTCTTCCGGCAGCTTCAGCGCCTGAATGCTCTGGGTGTAGGTATCCGCTTCGTTTTCGTCGTCCCCTTCGCCCAGCTCTTCCCGGATGACCTTCATCTGCTCGCGCAGATAGTAGTCCTTCTGGCCCTGGTCGATGGCGGCCCGGGTTTTTTCCTGAATGTCCCCTTCCAGCTTAAGCATTTCCAGCTCGCCCCGGAGAAGCTGCACGGCGTTTTCCAGACGGCGGGTGGTGTTCAGCTGGCACAGCAGCTTCGCCTTTTCAGGAAAGTCAATTCCGGAGTTCTGGGCGATGGAATCGGCAAGAAAGCCATTGCTTTCGCTGGTCATCATGCGCAGCTGGATCGCCTGTGCGGGATGCTCGGACATCTCCAGATACATGCCGTAAAGGGAATTCGCCTCCCGGCGCAGCGCCCGGGAACGCATGGAATCCGACGCCTCCTGGGAACTGACCGATTCCACAATGCCCTCCAGGTACGGTTCGCTCTGGGAAAGCTCGGTGATTTTCGCCCGGCACAGGCCGGTGACCAGAATCCGCAGATTTTCCCCCTGGCTTTTCAGAACCTGCTTGACCTTGGCGACACAGCCAATGGCATACAGGTCTTTGATTTTCGGATCATCCACCAGCAGATCCTTCTGGGGGATGAGCAGCAGCGTCTGATCCCCCCGCATGGCGGCCTCCAGCGCCTTCACGGACTTGTCCCGACCGACCTCAAAATGCACAGTCTGCTCCGGAAAAACGCACAGCCCCCGCAGCGCCAGGATTGGCATTTTCCCGGCATACATGGTTTCTGTCAAAGGAATTCCTCCTTTTGAAAAAAGGGGGGTAGCAAAACTACCCCCGCAGAAGAATAGAAAAGGTTATTTCCGCCCGGTGAGTTTTTCTCTGGGATGGGCGGCGTCCCGCAGGATGGTGGGGTCTGCCCCGTCAATGGACTCCGGAGTGATGACAACCTTCCTGATGGAAAGGTCGGAAGGTATCAGGAACATGATCTTGGTCATGACCTTCTCCATAATCGCCCGGAGACCTCTCGCGCCGATCTGCCGGTCCAGCGCTTTCTGGGCAATGGCCTGCAGGGCTTCCGGCTGGATTTCCAGAGCCACGCCGTCCATTTCCAGCAGCTTCTGATACTGCTTGGTCAGGGCGTTCTTCGGCTCCACCAGAATCCGCACCAGATCCTCCCGGGACAGGCTGCGCAGGGTGGTAATCACCGGCATACGGCCCACCAGCTCGGGAATGATGCCGAATTTCAGCAGATCATGGGGCTCCACCTGGGTAAACAGGGTGCCCACGTCCCGGCTGCTTTTACTCTGCACGGGAGCGTCAAAGCCGATGGCGCTCTTGTCGGTGCGCTTTTCGATGATCTTGTCCAGGCCGTCGAAGGCGCCGCCGCAGATGAAGAGAATGTTGGTGGTGTCCACCTGAATCATTTCCTGCTGGGGGTGCTTCCGGCCGCCCTGGGGGGGAACGTTGGCCACGGTGCCCTCCAGAATCTTCAGCAGCGCCTGCTGCACGCCCTCGCCGGAAACATCCCGGGTGATGGAGGTATTCTCGCTCTTGCGGGCGATTTTATCCATTTCGTCGATGTAAATGATGCCCCGCTCCGCCAGCTCCACGTCAAAATCGGCAGCCTGCAGCAGCCGAAGCAGGATATTTTCCACATCGTCGCCTACATAACCGGCTTCCGTCAGGGTGGTGGCGTCGGCGATGGCGAAGGGAACGTTCAGAATCTTCGCCAGGGTCTGGGCAAACAGGGTTTTGCCGCTGCCGGTGGGGCCGATGAGCAGAATGTTGCTCTTTTGCAGCTCCACGTCGGAGTCCGCGCCGAAATAGATACGCTTATAGTGGTTGTACACCGCGACGGACAGGGCGACCTTTGCTTCGTCCTGTCCCACGATGTAATTGTCCATGAAGGATTTGATCTCAACGGGGGTCGGCAGCTTCTCGGGAGCGGTCAGGCCGCCGTCTCCCAAATCGAGTTCCTGCCGCAGCAGCTGGCTGCAGGCGGCAACACAGTCGCTGCAGATATACACCCCAGGGCCGGCAATCAGTTTGGCTGCCTGATTCTCCCGCTTTCCGCAGAAGCTGCAGCGAATCGGCGGCTGGTCGTTGCTCTTTGCCATACGCCCGGTACCTCGTTTCTAATAGTTTAGTGGTGATCCAGCACCCGGTCAATCAGGCCGAAGGCCAGCGCCTCGTCTGCGGACATAAAATTGTCCCGTTCGCAGGCGGCGGTAACTTCCTCGATGGACTTGCCGGTGTTCTCGGAGAGAATCCGGTTCATCCGGGCCTTGATGGTCTCCAAACGCTTCAGATGGATGGCCATATCCGTGATCTGACCCTGGGTTCCGGCGGAGGGCTGGTGAATCATGATCTCGGAATTGGGCAGCGCCATCCGCTTGC
>CAMAKJ010000134.1 GCA_945836055.1 uncultured Clostridia bacterium
TCCAGCTCCGTCAGGCTGATGCCGCAGTCCTCGCAGGCATAGTTCTGGGAAAAGCTCAGCTCCTCTCCCGTCGTGGGCAGTTCGATGGTCACAAGGCCACCGGAGTGGCTGCAGGCCGTCTCGATGGAGTCCGTCAGCCGGCGGCGCAGGCCGTCCTTCAGCACCAGCCGGTCCACCACTAGGTCTATGGTGTGCTTTTTGTTCTTTTCGCAGGAGATGTCCTCCGTCAGGTCGTAGAGAATGCCGTCCACCCGCACACGGGCAAAGCCGCCCTTCCGGGCATCTTCAAATACCTTTTTGTGCTCGCCCTTCTTGCCCCGGATCACGGGAGACAGGACGATAAACCGGGCGCCCTCTCCCAGCGCCTCCACCCGGTCCACGATCTGATCGATGGTCTGGCGGCGGATCTCCTTTCCGCACCTGGGGCAGTGGGGCGTGCCCACCCGCGCCCAGAGGAGACGGAGGTAGTCGTAGATTTCCGTCACGGTGCCTACGGTGGAGCGGGGATTTTTGGAGGTGGTTTTCTGATCGATGGAAATGGCCGGGGAAAGGCCGTCGATGGAATCCACGTCCGGCTTGTCCATCTGGCCCAAAAACTGCCGGGCATAGGAGCTTAAGCTCTCCACATACCGCCGCTGTCCCTCGGCGTAAATGGTGTCGAAGGCCAGGCTGGATTTCCCGGAACCGGAAAGCCCGGTGAACACCACCAGCTTATCCCTGGGAATGGTCAGATTTACGTTTTTCAGATTGTTTTCCCGCGCGCCCTGAATGGTGATTTTATCGTTCATATTCTTACTCCCGAAGTCGTTCAAGTTCTGTACGGTTCAGTATACCACATTCTTTCCAAAGTCACAAGGTATTTTTACAAACAAAATTTCGTTTTCCACATCTTTGGAAAAAACTGGCTTCTTTGCCAGAAAACCCGCGATTTTCCCGGCTTTTTTCGGCGTTATTCCACCGCTCTGACTGTTGCATTTTCCCGTGTAAGGATGGTATAATGAGTTTGTAAAATTGCTTTCGGTGTGAGCCGGGGCAGAATATAGAAAATAAAGCGAGGTATTCATTCGATGATTGCGTACGGTGAAAACATTCAGGTTTTCTGCGGCAATTCCAACCCCAAATTCGCGCAGACCATCTGCGAGCAGCTGGGTGTGCCCATGGGCAAGGCAGTCGTGACCCACTTCGCCGACGGCGAAGCCTCCGTCTCTCTGGAAGAAACTGTCCGGGGCGCTGACGTATTCCTGATCCAGTCCACCTGTAAACCCGTCAATGACAATCTCATGGAGCTGCTGGTGATGATCGACGCCTGCCGCCGGGCATCCGCCGGCCGAATCACAGCCGTCATCCCCTACTTCGGCTACGCCCGTCAGGACCGCAAGGCCAAGTCCCGGGACCCCATCTCCGCCAAGCTGGTGGCCAATATGCTCACCGCCGCCGGCGCCAACCGTATTCTGACCATGGATCTCCACGCCCCCCAGATTCAGGGCTTCTTCGACATTCCCCTGGATCATCTGCTGGGCAACGTTACCTTCGTTGATTATTTCATGAAAAAGTTCCCCGAGGATGTGTACAACCACGATGATTTCGTGGTGGTCTCCCCCGATGTCGGCTCCGTCAGCCGCGCCCGGAACTTCGCTGCCAAGGTACACATGGGTCTGGCTATCGTGGACAAGCGCCGTCCCAAGGCCAACGTCTGCGAGGTCATGAACATCATCGGCGATGTCAAGGGCAAGACCTGCATCCTGTACGACGACATGGTGGACACCGCCGGTTCCCTGTGCAACGCCGCCAAGGCTCTGGCAGAGGGCGGCGCTAAGGAAATCTACGCCTGCGCCACCCACGGCGTGCTCTCCGGCCCCGCCTATGAGCGGCTGGAGGCCAGCCCCATCAAGGAAATGGTGTTCCTGAACACCATCCCCGAGGTCGCCAACACCCCCAGCGGCAAGCTCAAGTTCCTGGACGTGGCTCCCGTATTTGCCCGGGCCATTTCTCACATTCACGGCGCGACCTCCATCGCCGACCTGTTCTAAGGCCGTGTTTTCCAGGCAAAGCAGCGAAAACTGGCTGATCGTGGGTCTGGGAAACCCCGGCCGGGAGTACGAGAAAACCCGCCACAACACCGGCTTCCGGGCGCTGGACATCCTCGCCGGGAATCTGGGTGTGAAGGTGGATAAGCTGAAGTTTCAGGGGCTGTACACCCAGACGGTTTACAGCGGCAAAAAGGTATTTCTGCTCAAGCCCCAGACCTATATGAATCTGTCCGGCCGCTCGGTACTGCAGCTTTCGGCTTACTTTAACATCCCGCCCCAGCGGATCATCGTCATGTTTGACGACATTTCTCTGGAGCCGGGGCGGCTGCGGGTGCGCTCGGAAGGCTCCGCCGGCGGGCACAACGGCATCAAATCCATCATCTCCGAGCTGGGCAGTCAGGAATTCCCCAGGGTCAAAATCGGCGTGGGCGCAAAGCCTACCCCGGACTATGATCTGGCCAGCTGGGTGCTGTCCACCTTCTCCGCAAACGAGGAAAAGGCGCTGGCCGTTTCCCTGAAAAATGCGGCGGACGCCGCCCTTTGCATCATCGACCACGGCGTGCCGGAAACCGCCAACCGGTTTAACGGAAGCCGCCCGTAAAAGCATATTTTGTCAAAAAAACACGGAAAGGGGGATCTGTCCCCCTTTCCGCGTTGCCACGTTGCCGTTTATTTTGAGGTATTCTATGGAACAACTGCTTTCTCTTCTCAAAACCATTCCCGAATACGCCTCCGCCGTCGATGCGGTGCAGGACGGTGAGAGTGTCGCCATCACCGGCATCGGTCAGATCAACCGCAGTCACCTGCTGGCGGGGCTTTCCCGGGATGTCCGCCGCCCCATGGTGGTGCTGTGCCAGGACGATATGGCCGCCCGGCGGCTGCAGGAGGAACTGAAGGGCTTCGGTGTGGATAACGCCCCTGTCCTGCCCGGACGGGACTTAACCCTCTACGATGCCGCCGTGGTTTCCCGAAGCTGGGAGCAGAAGCGTCTGCGCCAGCTGTTTGACCTGGCCACTGGGAAAACCGGATTGCAGATCATGACCTGGGAATCCCTCAGCCTGCGCACCATGCCGAGAGAAACGCTGCTTTCCGCCGCCTTTTCTCTGGAAGTCGGGAAGGAGTACCCCATCGACGATCTCATCGCCCGCCTCACCGCCGCCGGCTACAACCGCTGCGGCATGGTGGAAGGGCCGGGGCAGTTCGCTCTCCGGGGCGGCATTCTGGATATTTACTCCCCTGCCGAGGATTTGCCCGTTCGTGCCGAATTCTTCGGCGACGAGCTGGACACCATGGGCTATTTTGACCCCAGCACCCAGCGCCGCAGCGAGAATCTGGAGGCCGTGACCATTCTCCCCGTGGCGGAAACCCTGCCCGGTCTGCATCCCGGCGGCCTGGAGGGGCTGTGCAGGGACATCTCCTCCCTCATCGCCCGGCAGAAGCGGCGGAAAAACCGCAACGAGCTTTTGATTTCCACCCTGGAAAAAGACCTGAACAAATATGAAAGCGGCCTGCACAATCCCGCCTCCGACCGCTATCTGGCGCTGATCTACCCGGAGATGGCCACCGCCATGGACTATATCCCGGCAAACGCCGTCATCGCGGTGTGCGACCACGGAAATCTCCAGCGCGCCGCCCGCACCCGGTGCGATGAAATGGGGCTGCAGCTGGACAGTATGCTCCAGGCGGGACTGGTGGCCGGAGAGCTGTGCGACTATGTGTGCCAGTGGGAGGATTTCTGCCGCGGACTCCGGGGAAAAACCGCCGTCTACTTTGACGCCTTCGGCGGAACCGCCTATCCCGAGGACTGCCCGCCCAGGCAGCTGTTTCCCCTCACCGCCAAGCAGCTTCCCGGCTACGGCGGCAATCTGGACACCGCCGCCTCGGATCTGGCCCACTATCAGAAAATGGAGTTCGGCAGTCTGGTGCTCTGCGGCACCCGCCGCCGGGCGGAGCTGCTGCAGCAGCTTCTGGGGGAGAAGGGGCTGTCCGCCTTCCTGTGCATTCCCCTGACCACCCTGCCAAAGCCCGGGCAGATACTTCTGTCCGAGGGGACGCTGCCCTTCGGCATGGAGTATCCCCTGTCGAAAATCGCCGTGCTGACGGAAGGGCAGCTTCTGTCCCGGGGCGAGCCAAAGCGGAAGGCCGCCAAGAAAACCGGCTCCACCAACCGGCAGAAGCTGAACTCCTTCACCGACCTTACCCCCGGCGACCTGGTGGTTCACGAGAACTACGGCATCGGCCGGTTCGTGGCCATGGAGCAGATCAAGGTGGACGGGGCAGTCAAGGACTATATCAAAATCGCCTACCAGGGCAGCGACACCCTCTTCGTCCCCGCCACCCAGCTGGACCTGGTGAGCAAATACATCGGCGGGGGCGGTGAAGAAAGCAATGTCAAGCTGAACAAAATCGGCTCCGACGCCTGGCAGAAAACCAAGGCCAAGGCCCGGAAGGCCGCCAAGGATATGGCGGGTGAGCTGATTCAGCTCTACGCCGCCCGGAAGCGCCAGTCCGGCTACGCCTTCTCCGCTGACGCTCCCTGGCAGAAGGAGTTTGAGGACAATTTCCCCTACCCGGAAACCGACGACCAGCT
>CAMAKJ010000135.1 GCA_945836055.1 uncultured Clostridia bacterium
TGGGGCAACTTCTTCAACCGGGAGGCCTTCGGCGCGGCGACGGACAGCTTCTTCCGCATGGGGCTGTACAACACCGTCACCGGCGCGTGGGAATACTACCACCCCACCTTTCTGTACGAATCCTTGTGGAACGCGGCGGGCTTTGTGATGCTGCACTTCCTCTCCAGGCGCCGGCAGTACGACGGGCAGATTGCCCTGGGGTATGCAGCCTGGTACGGTCTGGGCCGCGCCATGATTGAGGGGCTTCGGGTGGACAGCCTGTATTTAGGCCCCGTCCGGGTCAGCCAGCTGCTGGCAGGCATCAGCTGCGCCGCAGCGGTGTGCGTACTGCTCTTCCAGGCTTTCCGTCCCCACGACCGGGCAAAGCTGCTGGTCAACCAGGTCGCCGCGCAGCCGGAATCCCAGCAGCCGGACGAGTCTGCCCAATAATCCTGCTGATTCATCAATGAGAAGAAACAGGCTGCCCCGCGTTCGCGGGGCAGCCTGCTTGCGTTATGTGCGGATCAAAGCCTGAAAGCCGGGGCTGTAATAGCAGTTCCCCTGGGCATCCACCCACATGGCTTCCGCGCCGCATGTTTCCAGCAGCGCCTGTCCTTCCTCCTGAGACAGCAGGAACAGCGCGGTGGACAGTGCGTCCGCCAGACCGGAATCCCCGCAGACGATGGTCACGGAGCGCCAATGGTCGGCAGGATACAGCGTTTCCGGGTCGATGATGTGGTGGTATCGCTTCCCATCCACCACATAGTAGCGCTGATAGTCGCCGCTGGTGACTACGGCCTGATCCGTCACCGACAGGGTGTGCAGGTACTGACCGCTCCCATCCGGGTTTGCGATTCCTACCACCCAGGGTGTACCGGCTTCGTCCTTCGGCCCCGTGGCGCAGACGTTTCCGCCTACGCTGATGAGCAGCCCCTCCGGGGCGGTTTGCGCCACCTGCTGTACCGACCAGCCCTTGGCCACCGCGCCCACGTCCAGACGCATCTCCGGGTCGGAAAGGTAGACGGTGGAGGATACCGGGTCGATGACCACCGCATCCCAGGAGGTGTGCAGGCCGGCTTCCTCCAGCGCCCGGGCATCCGGCAGAGCGGCGCTGGCAGGGTCGTCCAGTCCGGCGGTCCTCGCCTCGTGCCACAGGGCGAGGACGCTGCCCATGGCGGCGTTGACCTTATGGCCGGTCAGTTCGTAGTACGTCCGGCAGTCCTCCAGAAGCCGGATAATCCTGCCGTCCACCTCCACGGGGGTTATTCCGGCGTTGTCGTTGACGGTTTTCAGATTGTTTAAGCCCTCGTAGCAGTTGTAGATGTCGAAAAGCTGATGATAGGTCAGCAGCTGGTCGTGAATCTCCCGGGCCTGAGCCTGGAAGGCCTCCTCACTTTCCGCCATGCCGCTGATATAGGTCACGGTGTCAAAGAGGGTCAAATAGGAAGCCTGGTACTGCTTTTTCCCGGAGCCTGCCGAGGGAAGGACGCAGCCCGTCAGGAGCAGAGCCAGAGCCAGAAGAAGCGCAGTCAATCGAAAACGCATATTGTGTCACCTGTCTGTGGAAATTTGTGGTCAAGCGGAAGGATTGGTAAGACCGCGTGTTCTTATCATAATGGATTGGCTTCTGTCTGTAAAGTGGAAATTTGAATGAGGGCAGCCCGCTCCCGGGGAGCGAGGGAATCCCGGGCGCAATTTCCCGTGAAGAAAATGGCATGGAAAGGAAGTGACCGGGGGAAAAAGCGGCCGATGCGTTCCCGGGAAAAACCCGCATCGGTATCCGGACAGTGGGCACTACCGGCGGTGTGGATGCTTCCGGGGCAAAACCGTAAGTATGCCGGAGCGGTTCTACCCCATCGCGTAAGCGCACGCATCCCCAAAAGCGACCCCGCTGGGAAGCCGGAATCCGCCGCCCCCAACGGCGAGCTCATGATCTGCAGGATTCCACAACCGGAAGGCGCAGCCCCAAGCGTGCCTGGGCCGGAGAAGATGCCGGAATATCCCCGCCGCCAGGGGGCAAAGAAGCGAAAACGGCAAATTGTTTGGCGAAAAACCCATTGCCGAACCACCATTGTATGCTATAATCAATATGAAATCAAAATAAGGGAGGAACTATCCATGCAGTATTTAGGTATCGAATACAACATGAACCACGCGCCCAGGCTGGATCCGCAGTATATCCCCTTCGGCGTGTGGCGTGCCGCTTACCTGAAGGATGCGGTGAAGCCCATTGCCATCGCCGTTGAGCGGGACAAGGGCCGCGTTTCCGTGCACCGCACCTGCATCCACGGTACACCGGAGATGGCTGAGGCGGATTACCGCTATGTGGAGCGGTACGTCAAGTTCCTGCTCTGGTCCACCGGCGGCTTCCGGGTGAGCGTCTGTGGCTGCAGCGAGCTTGCGAAGCGGCTCCGGAAGGCCTATGCCCCCGACGGCGAACGGCACTTTGACTTTACATTTTTCAACCAGCTCTACGAGCGGGATCTGGAAATTCTCGACCTGCCTCTGGAAGCCTGCCCCGCTGCCAACGAGATTGCCGAGCCCATCGGCGGCAATCTGGATGGCTGCCGCATCGGCTTTGACGCCGGCGGCTCCGACCGGAAGGTTTCCGCTGTGATCGACGGCGAGTGCGTCTACTCCGAAGAGGTCGTCTGGTTCCCCAAACTCAACGAGGACCCAGACTATCACTTCGCCGGTATCGTAGACGCTTTCAAGACCGCCGCCTCCAAAATGCCCCGGGTGGACGCCATCGGCGTATCCTCTGCCGGCACCTTCATCGGCAACGCTCCCATGGTGGCATCCCTGTTCATCAAGGTGCCCCGCTCCAACTGGGACAAGGTCAAGACCATCTATGACCGCGCCGCAAAGGAAATCGGCGATGTGCCCATCGTGGTCGCCAACGACGGCGACGTGTCCGCGCTGGCGGGAGCCATGGGCCTGGGCGTCGGCAATATCATGGGCATCGCCATGGGCACCTCCGAGGCTGTGGGCTATGTGGACAAGGACAAGAACGTGCTGGGCTGGATCAACGAGCTGGCCTTCGCCCCTGTGGATCTGAACGAAAACGCCATGGCGGATGAATGGTCCACCGACATCGGCGTGGGCTGCAAGTATTTCTCCCAGGACGCCGTCATCAAGCTGGCACCCGCTGCGGGTATCGAGCTGGACGAGAATCTGTCCCCAGCTGAGAAGCTGAAGGTGGTTCAGGGCCTGATGGAGAAGGACGATCCCGGAGCCCAGGCCATTTTCGAGACCATCGGCGCGTATCTGGCCTACACCGTGGTGCTGTACTCCCAGTTCTACGACATCGAGCACATGATGATGCTGGGCCGGGTCATGTCCGGCAAGGGCGGCGACACCATCCTGCGGGTGTGCAATGAGATTCTCGCGGAGGAGTACCCGGAGCTGGCGAAGAAGTGCGAGGTCATGCTCCCCGACGAAAAGACCCGCCGGGTCGGTCAGTCCGTGGCGGCGGCCTCCCTGCCCAGAATTCAGTAATACGCAAAGTTCCCCGGGACCTGCCGCATAGCAGGTCCCGGGGAATCCTTTTTTCTGTAATGTGCTTATCGGGATAACTCAACAAAGCGGCAAATTGGAATTTGGTGTAATCCCTCCGTAGGGCGGGGTCATGACCCCGCCGCTCGGGTATCGAGCCGCTTTTGCCCGGATTTCTCCGGAATTGCCGGTATTCAGCCAAATATACATTGCGCAGAATCCAACGTTGTCGGCGGGGTCATGACCCCGCCCTACGAAACAGGTGCCCGATAAACTGCAATTTATCCGAACAGCTGAGTTAAGCAGATATGCACATTCTATAAAATGCCCCCAGGAAAGGCAACGCCTTTTCTGGGGGCAATTTGCAGTATTGCTTAGCCGAACACGGACAGCAGGAAGCCGGCCGCGATGGCGGAGCCGATGACACCGGCCACGTTGGGGCCCATGGCGTGCATCAGCAGGAAGTTGGAGGGGTTGTTCTTCTGACCAACCGTGTTGGTAACACGGGCGGCCATGGGCACCGCGGAGACGCCGGCGGAACCGATCAGCGGGTTGACCTTCCCGCCGGTGAGCTTGCACATGAGGTTGCCGCCCAGCAGGCCGCCGGCGGTGGAAATGCCGAAGGCCACGACGCCCAGCACCACGATCTTCAGGGTGTTGGCGGTGAGGAAGGTGGAGCCGACCATGGTAGCGCCCACGGCGGTGGACAGCAGAATGGTGACGATGTTCATCAGGGCATTCTGCACGGTGTCGGAAAGACGGTCGGTGACGCCGGTTTCCTTCAGCAGGTTGCCCAGCATCAGGCAGCCGATCAGAGGCGCGGTGTCAGGCAGCAGCAGAGCCACGAAGATCACGACTACGATGGGGAAGATGATCTTCTCGGTCTTGGAAACGGTACGGGTCTGCACCATCTTGATCTTCCGATCCTCGGCGGAGGTCAGCAGGTTCATGATGGGGGGCTGAATCAGGGGAATCAGCGCCATGTAGGAGTAAGCCGCCACGGCGATGGCGCCCAGCAGATGGGGGGCCAGCTTGGTGGTCAGGAAGATGGCAGTGGGGCCGTCCGCGCCGCCGATGATGCCGATGGAAGCGGCCTCGGGGCCGGTGAAGCCCAGCAG
>CAMAKJ010000136.1 GCA_945836055.1 uncultured Clostridia bacterium
TCTTCTGATAGGTCAGCCGTCCCAGGAAGATTACGTCGTAGCCGTAGGAATTGGCGTCCTCCGCTTTCATGGCAAAAATCCGCTGCACATCGATGATGTTGTACAGCACGCTGCTCTTTTTGGCGAAAAGGCTGTGAAACAGGTAGCCTTCATAAGAGCTGTTGGAAACCCAGAAGATATGCTTCGCCCGGAACCCCGCAATCAGGTAGGCCACGGACTTTACGGACAGCCCCCGGGAATCGTAGGCGTTGTTGTGAATGTGGGAAATCAGAGGAATGCTGCCGCAGCACAGGGCGGCGACAAAGCTGGTGCGCATATCGTGGGCGTGAATCACGTCAGGCCGGAATTCCCGGATCACCCCGCCGAGGGTGGCGGGCGTCAGCTCCGAAACGCCATAATGGCGGATGCCCATGCCATCCAGGATCTCCCAGACCTCGGGGCTCTCCAGGCTGCAATAGGCCATCTCGGCCTCGCCGGACAGCGCCTGGATAATCTGGGCGGCGACCTTTTCCGCGCCAGTGTAAATTGTGGAGTACAGAACGTGCAGAACTCTCATGCTCCCGCCCTCATCTTTCTTTTTCGTGTCCTTTCCCGGCCGCTTCCGCCATGTTCCTGCTTTCCATGCCGTAGGTGTCCCGCAGGTAAGCGTAATATTGGAAAATCTCCTCCAGCTGAGCCAGATGTTCCGGCGTCCGCACGCCGATGTTGTGGGGGTGCCACCACAGGTGGAAGGTCAGATTGTTTTTCGCGGCGTGAAGCATCTGCCGCTTGATTCTGCGGAGCTTCAGCCCCTCCAGCGCCCCCAGCGCCGGGAAAATGGGCTTGTACATCCGGGAACCCGTCAGGTTCCAGATACCGTTTTCGTTTTTCGGCACGTAGCCGCCCTGCCCGGTCAGGGGCAGGTACACGTCCGCCAGGCGCAGCGCCCGCAGCAGGGGACGGAATTTGATTTTTTCGTGAATCCAGTCGTTTTCCTCGTCCCGGTAGGCCGTGAAGCCCAGCTCCCGGAGAACCGCCGTGTATTCCGGCTCGCACTGGTTCCGGGGCAGCACCACGGAGGTGACGGCATAACCGTGTTTTTCGGCGATGGCCTTCGCCGCAGCCATATCCGCCGCGAACTGTTCCACCGTCTGCCCTTTTTCCCGGCAATAGTAGTGGGAAAAAGTGTGGCTGCCAATCTCCTGTCCCGGGGTTTTGGCGATCAGATCGATCAGGGAAGGGGCGAAAAAGCAGGGCGCCTGCTCCTCATTTTCCCCGATTTGGGCAAATTCTTCATAGGGCTTCAGCGCCGGATTGTCATAAGCGGGCCGCCGGGCAGCATCCGGGAAAAAGGCGGCAGCCTCCCGGCGGTTTTCCGCAAACAGGAAGCCAACGGCTGCCCAGGTGGCGTGAATGCCGTATTTTTCAAACAGCTTCAAAAGCTCCGGGATGGCCTTTCTGCCGCCCAGAACATGATCCTGATACGCTTCCAGGGGGCAGACATCCAGCATGCCCCAGAACAGCTCAAAATCCAGCGATACAATCAGCGTGCCGGCCATGGGGATGCCTCCTTCAGACACTGAGATAGAGTTCCTTCATCTGCTGCCGCACCTGTACGGCATCGAATTTCGCCACCGATTCGGCGGCGGTACGCCCCAGTCTGGCACGCAGTTCCGGGTCACGGTACAGCCGGAGCAGTCCCTCCGCCACGCCCCGGGGGGTATTGTCCACCAGCAGACCGTCCACGCCGTCCTCAATCAGGTCGGTATTGCCCCGGATCCGGGAACACACGGCGGGCAGGCCGCAGCTCATGGCTTCCATCAGCGCCACGGGCATTCCCTCCCGGAAGGACATGAAGGCGAACACATCGCTGCAGATATTCAGCTCCGGCACATCGTGGCGATAGCCCAGGAAGCGGACGTGGGAAGCGATCCCCAGTGCCTCCGCTTCTTTTTCCAGCGCCTCCCGCTGATCTCCCCGGCCGCAGATCAGGTAGTACATGGTTTCATACTCCGGCTTGTCCTTCAGCAGCGCCAGCGCTTTCAGGATGGTGGTGTGGTTTTTGTTCTTCGTCATCTCCGCCACGGTAAGAATCAGAAAATCCCCTTCGCCGAAGCCCAGCTCCCGGCGTTTTTCTCCCCGGTTTCCGGTTCCGGCCCGGAATTTTGCGGTATCCACGCCCACGCCGGGGACGTATTCAATCCGTTTTGCGTGGATGTGCTTCTTTGCAAAGGTATAATCCTCCCGGTTGATGGTCACCAGTACGTCCGTCAACGGCGCAAGCACCCATTCCACCGGGAAGAACATCAGCCAATTCTGCAGCGGTGCGCCTTTGAAGAAATGAAACCCGTGGGCGGTGTAAATGACCTTGGTGCCCCGCTTCCGGGCGTCCCGAGCCGCCAGGCGGGTAATCATGGCACCCACGGGGGTATGGCAGTGAATCACATCAAACTGCTCCCGGTCGATGATGGCTTTCAGCTCCCGGTAGGCCTTCAGGTTGGCCATCTTCCAGGGCAGGCGCTCGAAGGGGATATCATAGTAGGTGTCGCAGTTGGGGATATGGCAGTCGGCGGGATTCTCGTAGTCGTTCCGTGCCGCCACGGCGGTCTGCCAGCCCATTTTCCGGAACATTTCCAGGTAGGGAATATGAAATTCCATAATATGGGTCTTCACGACCGTCGCCGTGAACAGAACCTTTTTCATTCCGGCCCCGCCTTTCCCGCGCATAATATCGGGTGTATTATACTACATTTCCCATCCCATTGCAACCGTAAGCGTGAAAAAAGCCGGGCACGCCGCCCGGCTTTTCCAATGGATTCCTCAAATCAGCGCTTTGCGCTTTGTGATCCGCCACAGCTCCCACACGCCGATGGCCGCGCCGAGGCCCCAGCGCAGAACCGGCAGTCCCGGTGTCAGCGCGGCGGCCGCCACTATGGCGGCATACACCGCCGCGTATTTTGCCCACAGCCCGATACCGAAGGGGTAGTCCGCACCGCCCAGAACGAAGCGCGCGTAGAGATAATGCATGGTCATCTGCAGGCTGTGGGAAATCAGGGTTGCCACAGCCGCGCCTGCCATGCCCATTCGCCGGATGAACAGATAGTTCAGCCCGATGTTGAGAAAGCAGCAGGCTACGGTGATTGCCGCCACCACCTTGGTTTTCTTGTGGTAGTATTCAAAATTCACCGGGAAGGTGCACAGGAAGTTAATATAGTAGCTGGATACAAAAAGGGGAATCAGCGCGGTGCTCTCCCAGAATTCCCTGGAGACGTACACCTGGTACACCTCCCGGGCCAGCAGGACGAACCCCAGGGAAAGCACCGTAAACAGCTCCAGATAATTCTCCGTCTTCTCCCGGAGGCTGTCCCGGTCTCCCTGCTTCATATCCTCAAAAAAGAAGGGGCACCAGGAATTGTTCAGCGCGGCGTAAATGGTGAACATGATCCCGGCAAAGTTCAGCGCGGCGGCGTACCGTCCCAGAGGGGCCTCGCCCAGCATCTGCTGGATCATCACCTTGTCGCTGTGCCCGAGAATCAGGTCGGACACATTGTAGAATACCGCCGGGATGGCAAGGACAATGCAGAATTTCCAGTATCCCTTTTGGAAAAAGGTCTTTCCCTTTGCCAGAATCCAGATGCACACCGGAATTCCCAGGATGCCGTAGGTGGCGGAGATCGCGCCGATGCGGCCCAGGTAGTTGATTTCCCGGGGGAGGCTGAGAACCAGCACCACGGAGAGAATCAGCGTCAGGATGGTCACGGCCAGGGACAGAACCATATTCCGTCCAGCCTTGAATTCATAGACGAATTTGGTGTTCAGGAAGTTGATGCAGAAGGTGCCGAAGCCCTGAATCAGCATCAGCAGAACCAAAAAACGGCTCAGCTTCAGCGCGTCGGAAATGGGCCCGATGAAGCACAGCACCACCGCGCTGCACAGCAGATACGCCAGGGTGGACAATGTCATCGCTGAGGACTGGTAGCCCAGCTGCTCGCCCTCAGCGTATTCGGTTCGGGCATTGGCCAGTGTTCCCTGGGTCTGCAGGGAGAATACAATGGCAATCACAGCCACCCAGGTGTTGTAAATCTGGGTCACGCCGTAGCCGCTGTCCCCCAGCAGACGGGTAAACAGCGGCGCCGTGAATATGGAAATGCCTCTGAGCAGCACGGTGCTCAGGATGTTGAAAAAAGCCACCCGGTTTCTTCGTTTCATTGTCCGCTCCGAACTTTGGTTTTTCTGGGGCAATCAGCCCAGTTTCCGGTAAATATCCAGTAAATCCCGTAGGTTTTTCTCCGGATCGTGGGTTTTCAGGGCATGTTCCCGGGCTGCCGCGCCCAGAGTCTCCGCCTGATCCCCCATGGCAAACACTTGGTTTACATAATACGCAAGCATATAGGGTGCCGTGGACTGGTACACCAGTCCCTCTTTCCCGTCGGCAAGCAGATTGGAAACGCCGCCCACCAGGCTTGCCGCGCAGGGCACTCCCAGCAGCATGGCCTCCCCCAGAGAGTTGGGGGAATTTTCAATGGTGGAGGGCAGGACGAATACATTGGCA
>CAMAKJ010000137.1 GCA_945836055.1 uncultured Clostridia bacterium
AACTGCCTTCTAAGCAGTAGGTCGGGGGTTCGAGTCCCTCCTGGCGTGCCATTCAGCAAGCTGAATATGGTGGGTATGGCCTAGTTGGCTAAGGCGTCAGATTGTGGCTCTGAAGATCGTGGGTTCGAGTCCCATTACCCACCCCATGAAAAAAGCACTTGCGAAAGCAAGTGCTTTTTTCAACGAAATAAATCCCTGCGGGATTTGTGAAATGCCCTTCGGGTGTGAAATATGGCTTCGCCATGTGAAATACGCTGCGGCGCGTGATGGGATTTATTTCCTTTCACTTGATGCGGCAGCATCAAATCTCACAAGGATCGCAGATCCTGATTTCACATCCGAAGGATATTTCACTTCACAATCCGATTTCAGCAAAGTGTGCCTTGTAGCGGTAACTTTACAAATATTGCAGGCTGCCTCCATAGGGATGCAATACGGGAAGCGCGAAATCCTGTTACGCCCTGACGAATCAGTGCGACAGAATAAACTCCCGGGAATCTTTGTGCAGGCACATGTACAGCATCGGCGCGGCGGACAGCAGCGTACCCGCGACGAATACCAGATACAGCGGGAAAACATCTCCCAGCGCGCCGTAAATCACCGCGGACAACGCGCAGCCGCCGGTGGAGAAGGCGCTGACAAAGCCCAGAATCGCCCCCCGGTTCTCTTCCGGCAGCGCCAGTACCATGGAGGCGTTGAAAATGCTGTTGCCAATGGTGTTTCCACAGCCATTCAGGAAGATCATCACGCACATCAGCCCATAGCTTTTGGTGAGATACGCTGCAGCGGAGAATATCACCGCACCGATAAACCCGATGCTCATGCTCCAATAGCGCACCTTTGGCTTCAGCTTCACAATGCCAAGCAGGCACACGCACAGCAGCGACGCCGCCGTCTCCACGCTCATGAGATAGCCGTACATATCCACGGTAAAGCCCTTTTCCAGCACGAAGGGCAGCATCAGCGTTCCGGGGCCCGCGCCCAGCAGGTTGATAATCAGGGCGCTGGGGATAAACAGACGCATGTACCGATCCTGGAAAATCGCCTTGCCCGCTACCCGGAAGTCTCCCAGAATCCCTTTCAGGGTGATGGCTTCGCCCTGGTGCACGGTTTTCGGCATGGTGATGAACAGCTCCGTCACGGCGGAGATCAGGTAGCTGACACCGTTGAGGACAATAATCAGGGGTACGCCCAGAAACGCCACCAGCGCGCCGCTGACCGCCTTGCCCACCAGGCTGATCAGAGAGTTCACCCCGGAAAAGGCCGACTGGCCCCGCACCATGTCGTTGTGGGGAATGATGTCCAGCATCAGCGTGCTCACTGCCGGGTTGAAGAATACCGAGCAGGCCGAGGCCAGAAAAGCCGCCAGCAGCACCACGGGTACGCTGAGGTTCTCCGAAAAAGCCAGCACACCCATGGCAAGCATAATCACACCCCGGGCGGCGTCCATGCCCACGATCATGAGTTTGCGGCTGCATTTGTCCACAATACTGCCGCTGAAGGGCATGACGATCATGGTCATGAACATGGAGATGGAGGACATCAGCCCCATCAGGGCGTTGGAGCCGGTCTTTTCATAGACCCAGTAGCCGATGGCCACGCTGTACAGGATGTCCCCCAGGGCGCTGACGGCGCTGCCCTGCAGCATGAGGATCGTATCTTTGTTCCATAATTTTTCGTGCATACGAATTGTCTCCTTTCCCGTTTGACAGGCATCACCATATCACATCGGGACGGTTGAATCCATAACGGATTGGTTGATTTGCCGGTTGGATTTTCTGCAACCGACGGTTGAATTCCCAACGAGACGCGCCTCCCCGCGCATTTTGCCGGGGAGGCGCGCAGCGTTATTCGGTAATCCCCAGGGTACTGCTCAGCGACCGGAAGTAGTCCAGGTTCAGCACCTGCCGGGAGTAGTTGATCTTGTTGACCACAATGGCGGAAATTCGTTTGACGTAGCCGTCGTCCACCTCCGCGCCTTCCACGGGGGTGAAGGTGCTGGTGCTGGCATTGTAGGTGCCCTTGTCGGTCTTCCAGCTGGAATTGGGCCAGAGCACCAGCGGCTCTGCGTCGGAGAATACATCCCGGCCCACCTGCAGGCGGGAATCGTAGTCCACGCCGAAGAGGTTGGACAGCGTGGGCAGGATATCCAGGCTGTACACCGGATCGTCCACCTGAATGCCCTGGTCCTCGATGCAGCCGCTCCAGATAATCAGGGTGTTGTGATCCCGGAGGAAATTGTCGTAGCTGTCAACGCCGTACAGCTCCTTCAGCAGGTCGGTGGCGTTATGCCAGGCGCTGGAGCGCTCCAGACCGTAGGGATAGTGATCCGTCGAAAGGACGATGACGGTATCGTCGGCAATCCCCGCTTCCTCCAGCTGATTCACCAGAGACTCCATGGCGTACTCCAGCTCCAGATTCGCGGCGTAGTAGCCCTTGATGGTCTCCGAGCAGTCCATGTCCTTGACCTTGTCGTAGTTCTTGGCGGACATGGCGTTTTCCTTCAGGGAGTAGGGGCAGTGGCCGCTGACCGTCATATAGTAGACGCTGAAGGGCTGATGGTCGATATACTGGGGGACGGTGATGTCCATCATTTCCAGATCGCTCTCCGGCCAGATGGGGGAAATGCCCTCCAGCCCGCCGTACCGGGCGAGGAACTGGTCATAGCCCAGGTGGATGTGGGTTCTGTCCCGGTCGTAGAAGTCCTTGAAGTGGTTGTGGTAGGCGACGGAGTAATAGCCTTCCTTCTGAAGCTGATGCCCCATGGTCTGGAAGAAATTCTGCTGAATCGTCTCCTTCATGCAGCTGCCTCCGTTGGTGGGCACCAGACCGATGAGGTTGGAGAATTCGCCGGAGGTGGTGCTGGCGCCCCAGGCAGGCTGGTAGTAGTCCGTGAACCGGATGCCCCGGTTGGCCAGACGGTACAGCGTGGGGGTCAGCTCCGGGTCGATGACCTCGGAGGTAAAGGCCTCGGCGGTAATCAGAATCAGGTTCTTCCCCTTAAACAGACCGGTGTATTCGTTCTGCATGGTCGGGGTCTGGGAAGCGACGTAGCTGTGGATGGAAGCGATATTGCTGGTTTTTTCGGAAGCGGCCAGCGCTTCAAAGTCCACGCCGTCCAGAACGTTTGGCTCGTAGACCACGGCAGGCGCGGTGGTTTCCGGGGACGCCTCCTCCGCTTTCGCCGGCTGCGTGGGGGCGGCGGTCTCCTCCGGCACCGCGATGAAGGACGGCTCCTGCTCCGGGGCGGCGCTGCGTCCGATGTCCAGGGTCAGCGCCATATTCAGTCCGAAGCAGCGCACGGCGCTGTCAAATTCATAGGCCTCCCGGAACCGGGCGGCATCGTCGGTGAGCCAGTGGACGCAGCCGAAGCCCAGCAGATAGCATACCGCTGTCCCGGCGGCGAGAGCGCCCCGGAGCTTCCAGCAGGGTTTGACGGACCGGCAAAACACGCCGTAAAGCAGCACGGGCAGCAGAATCAGCCCGATGCGCCACAGATTCCGGAGCACCAGGGACACGACGATGCCCAGAAAATCTCCCGCGACACCGCCCGCGCCGCCGATGACCGTGGCGGGGGCCATAAAGGATTTGTAGGCGTCCAGGATGAAATACTCCGTCAGGCAGATTACCGAAAAGAGGACGGACACAATCACCGCCGCCCATTTCCCTGCCTTGGGAGAGGGCAGCAGACTGTCCAGCAGCGCCAGCACACCGCCGAAGCCCATGGCAAAGGCAATGAGTGCCAGCATTCTGCCCGGCTGGAAGCCCGCGCCGCTCCAGAAATGGAGCATCAGCTCGTTGTAGAGCACCATGCCGAGAACGAACAGCCATCCGGGGACGGGAACCGTTCCTGTTTTTTTCCTGATTCTTCCGAAAAACGTTTTTACCTTACCCATTATCTCTGTCTTCTCCTTATGGAACCGGGTCGGTTCTCTTACTGTGCGCCGTTTGCGGGGCGGGGTTTACGGCGGCGGTTATTGCCGCGCCGCCGGGGCTGGGAAGGCTCCGCGGCTTCCTGGCGTGGAGCGGGGGTTGGCTCCTGGGGTGTGACGGACTCCGTGTGGGGACGGGGCTTGCGGCGGCGGGAGCGGTTCCGGGCGGGCTTGGGTTCCTCCCCTTCGGCGCTGACGGCTGCCTCGGAGGGCTGCTCCTCCGGTTCATCCACCACGGCCTCGGTGCTGTAACGGAAGCGGATGGGCTCCAGAAGGGGCTTTCGATCGTCTTCCTCCTGACGGGGAGCGCGCTTGCCGCTGCCGGAAATGGGGGCCAGATCCGCAGGAATGGGGGGATCGTTCTTCCGGGCCTTGCCGCTGCGCAGAACGGCGATATCCTCGTTGGCAAATACGGAAATGGTGTCGGGACTTTCCTCCATGCGCACCTTCACCCGCTGGCGGAGCAGATCCACCTCCACCACGGTGCCCCGGCCCTCCGGGGTGTCCACAAAGGAATCCATGCGGGGGCTGGTGCGGATCAGGTCCTCATAGGCGTCCTGCTCGTATTTCAGGCAGCACATCAGCCG
>CAMAKJ010000138.1 GCA_945836055.1 uncultured Clostridia bacterium
AGGCGGGATATACCCGGCTGTATGAGGGAGAACCGTGGCAGCTCACGGAGGGCGGACGGTATTTCGTCCTGCGGGGCGGCGCCAGCGTCATCGCCTTCCGCGTTCCCCGGCGGGATTTCCGGGGCTTTATGATCGCCGCGGGGCACAGCGATTCTCCCACCTTTAAGGTTCGGGAGACGGCGGAGGGCCCCGCCGCCGGAGGCTGCCTGCGGCTCAGCGTGGAGCCTTACGGCGGCATGGTGATGCGCTCCTGGCTGGACCGGCCCCTGTCCGTGGCGGGCCGGGCGGTGGTCCGGGAGGGCGGGCGGCTCAAGGCCCGGCTGGTGAACGTGGACCGGGACCTGCTGGTCATCCCCAGCGTTGCCATCCACATGGATAGGGAAGTGAACAAGGGCACCGCCCTGAAAGCGAATGTGGATATGCTGCCGCTGTTTGGCATGGGTAAGGAGCCGGGGGCGTTCCGTCGGCTTATCGCGGAAGAAGCGGGGGCAGCGGAGGAGAATTTGATCTCCACAGACCTGTTCCTGTATCCCCGGCAGGCGGCCACGCTGACCGGCGTGGCGGAGGAGTTCGTGGCGTCGCCCCGGCTGGATGACCTGCAGTGTGTGTTCGGCTGTCTGGAGGGCTTTCTGGCGGCAAAGGACGGCGAAAGCGTCCCGGTGCTGGCAGTGTTCCACAACGAGGAGGTGGGCAGCGGCACCCGGCAGGGCGCGGACTCCACGTTCCTGACGGATGTGCTGCGGCGCGCCAGCGCCTCCATGGGGCGGACAGAAGAGGAATACAGGGCGGCTGTCGCCAACAGCTTCCTGGTGTCGGCGGACAACGCCCATGCCATCCACCCCAACCATCCGGAGTACGCCGACGGCAGGGAGTTCCCGGTGCTGAACGGCGGCGTGGTGGTGAAGTACAACGCCGCCCAGCGGTACACCACCGATGCGGTGTCCGACGCCGTGTTCCGCCAGGTGTGCCGGGAGGCCGGGGTGCCGGTGCAGCGGTACAGCAACCGGGCGGACCTGCCCGGTGGGTCCACCCTGGGCAATATCAGCACCGCCCACCTGTCCGTCCACAGCGTGGACATTGGATTGCCGCAGCTGGCGATGCACGCCGCTTATGAGGTGGCGGGTGCGAAGGATACGGCCTATCTGGTCCGGGCCATGACGGCTTACTTTGGAAAGAGCTTCCGCAGCGGGCCAGAGGGAATCGAAATTTGAGCCAGCAAGTGGCGGCACACGGGAGATACAAAAATGAGACTGATTTTTAAACAGAGGTTCTTTTCCTGGTTTGACAGCTATGACATTTACGATGAGGCCGGAAATGTGGTCTACACTGTGGAGGGGAAGCTCTCCTGGGGCCACTGTCTCCACATTCTTAACAGCGTGGGAGAGCATATCGGCACGGTGCAGGAACGAGTATTTACGTTTCTGCCCAAGTTTGAGATGTATGTGGGGGAGCTGTACGTGGGGTGCATCCAGAAGGAGTTTACCTTTTTCACGCCCCGGTTCGACATCGACTGCAACGGCTGGCAGGTGGAGGGCAGCTTCATGGAGTGGGACTACGCTGTAACGGAAGCCTGCGGCGCTCCGGTAGCCCGCATCACTAAGGAACTGCTCAACTGGACAGACACCTACGTCATCGATGTGGCGGAGCCGGGGAACGCCCTGTGCGTACTGATGCTGGTTCTGGCTATCGACGCGGAGAAGTGCTCAAGAAATTAAAAAAATCAGGCGCGTCAGCGCCTGACTTTTTTATTGGGGCGAGAGAGACTTCTGTGGATCAGGCGCGCATCTCGGATGGCGCCGGCGAATGGCCGGATTCTGGCTGTAGAACTCCTGCTTTGCCTGATACATCTTGTTTTCCGCGGCTTTTATGAGAGCGGACATTTGGATGCTTCCCGCACTTTGAATTTCATAGCCTACGGAGACATGGTAGCCTTCTGATTCTACAATCCTTGTAAAGGTGTTTAGCTTTTCAGTCAGAACCTCCGCATCTGTGTCCGTGGCGAAGGCAACGTATTCGTCTCCGCCAATGCGGTAGGCGTGGAAGGATCCGAACTGGGCCTGGAGCGCGTCGGCAATGAATTTCAGCATGGTATCGCCCGCTTCGTGGCCCTTGGCCTCATTCAATTCGTGCAGGCCATTTACGTCCGCATAGATGCAGGCAAGAGACTTTCGGCAAAGAGTTGGGTAGAGGGGGAGGTACCGTTCATAGCTGGTACGGTTTCGCAGCTGCGTGAGCTGGTCGGTCTCCGCCAGATGGGTCAAGGCGTCCTTGATGACAAAGTTTTCAATGGTGATGGACAGCATGAAGGAGGAAATGATCATGCTGATACCGCCGAACACCAGCGCGTTGATCATATCGATCTCGAAAATCGCCTTGGATTTTACCGAGAACGACGCCATGATAAACAAAGCGTCAAAAAAAGCGATGATGCATACGTTTTCGATGGGTCTTAGCACAAACAGAAGGGGGATCGCCAAAAGGAAGGCCAGGAATGTACCGGCTGTCTGCGTTCTGTTATCAAAGGTCCCGATGACGATGGCAAGCAGGAACAGCAGGGCTGTAAATATATAAATCAGTATTTTACAGAGCAACGGACGTTTTCCGGCAAAAAAGATGTCTGCCAGCAGGATGACGCTGAGCAGGAGCATGGGAGCCAGATACGTCTGAAAGCGAAAGTTCAGGCTTTGGTTGGTATAGGTGATCAGGATCATTATCAGCAAAAAGGAGATGCTGACACCGCAAAAGACCTGAAGCCGTTTGTGGTTATTTCTGCGGATGTCCGGCATGATACGGGCGTATTCTTCCGGTGTCGCGCCTGCATAAAGCAGGACCCGTTGAATCTTTTGCAGTATTGACATAGGTGCTACCTCCTGGAGGACATGGGAAACGCGTGCTTCTTTCGCCTCTATACGGGAAGCAGCGTTTGTGGATCTGGGAAAAAGGAGTTTCAAAGAGTACCATTCTCCTGGGCCAGTTCCTCCCTGGCCTGCTGGAGGATTTTTTTTTCCGCTTTTGTGGTGAGCTGGGATTCGTCAAACTTGGCGAACATATCCGGGCGGCGGCGCATGGTGCGCTTGTAGCTTTCCTTTTTCCGCCAGGCGGCAACCTTGCCGTGGTCGCCGGAGAGGAGGATTTCGGGGACCTGCCGTCCGTGCCACTCGGCGGGGCGGGAGTACTGGGGATACTCCAAAAGGCCATTCCAGTGGGATTCCTCCTCAAAGCACTCGGCATCAGGGAGGACGCCGGGAACCATGCGGCACACCGCGTCCGCCACCGCCATGGCGGGAATTTCGCCGCCGGTGAGGACGAAGTCGCCCATGGAGATCTCCTCGTCCACGCACTCGTCGATAAACCGCTGGTCGATGCCCTCATAGTGGCCGCAGACCAGAATGAGGTGGTCGTAGTTCTCTTTCAGTTCCCGGGCGACCTGCTGGTTGAAGGTGCGGCCGCAGGGGGACATGAAGATGGTGCGGCCGGGGCCGTAGGTCTCCACGATGTGGGCCCAGCAGCGGTACAGGGGGTCCGCCTGCATGACGGCGCCCCGGCCTCCGCCGTAGGGGTAGTCGTCCACCTGCATCTGCTTGTTGGTGGTGTACTCCCGGATCTGATGGGAACGGATGGAGATGTAGCCCCGATCAATGGCCCGGCCCAGGATGCTGACGTGGAGCATGGCGTCCACCGAGTCGGGGAACAGGGTCATGATGTCAATGTTCATCCGTCGCCATCCCTTCCCAGACGTGGACCTCCATGCGGTTGGTGTCGATATCCACGGATTCGATGAACGCGCCCTTTACGGCGGGGATGAGGTACTCCTTTTCCCCCTTGACGGTGTAGACCTGGTGGGCGGGGTAGTTTTCCACCGCCGTCACCTCGCCCAGCCGGGCGCCAGTGGCGCAGTCAAAGACCTCCACCCCCAGCAGCTCCTGGTCGAAGAACTCGCCGGGCTTCAGGTGGGCGTCGGCACGGCGGATATACAGGTCCTTGCCCTTCAGGGCCAGGGCATCGTCCATATCCTCCACACCGGGGAATTTCATCAGCACCACGCCCTTGTGGACATGATTGGCGGTGGGAGTGACGGGCTGGCCGTCCAGATAGAAGGTCTTGAAGCGGGTCAGCAGGGCGGGGTCCGGCCCTTCGGGCTGCACCCGGACTTCGCCCCGGATGCCGTGGGCGTTGACGATGCGGCCCAGCTTGATGGTTTCCAGTTTCATGGAGATTGGCTCCTTGTTAATTGATACGCATAGTATAGCCTGTTTTGGCGGAACTGGCAAGGGGTGCATTTCCGTTCCGGCCGGTGACCGGAAACAAAAGAAGAGGAGCCGAAGCTCCTCCTCTCTGGACGTATTAGTCTACAATGTCCACGGAAACCTTCACGCCGGTGCGCTGGGCGTAGGAGCGGACCACCGTCCGGATCTCCTTGGCAATGCGGCCCTGGCGGCCGATGACCTTGCCCATGTCGTCGGGGG
>CAMAKJ010000139.1 GCA_945836055.1 uncultured Clostridia bacterium
ATATAGAAAACTTCAATTTGTTCCAAATTAAAGTTTTCTATTGAATATCAGTATCGCTTGCGTCCCGCTATGTAGTCAGTCTTCCGGGAACAGCTTCTCCCGGCAGTACCGGATGATGGCCTTGCGGGTGATGAGGCCGATAAAGGCGTCCTTGTCGTCCACCACGGGGACAAAATTCTGGTTGGACGCCCGCTCCACCAGCTCGTGCATGGAGGTGGTGACCCGGACGGGGACATTGTCCTTCCGGCGGGGAATCTCCATGATCCGGCGGGCCTCCGCCTGACGCATATCCATGTAGCACATATTCTTCATGGCCCACAGAAGATCGCCCTCGGTCAGGGTGCCCCGGTATTCTCCCCGGCGGTTGAGAATGGGAATCGCGGCGTAGCCAGCCGCCTCCATTTTTTCCAGCGCCTGCCGGATGGTATAGTCATCGTACAAATATGCGCACAGTGCCTTCGGTGTGAGGAAAAATAGGATGTTGTTCATTGGGTTCTCCTTTTCAGCGCGGCTGATTGGGACTTCCCTTCCTGCCGCCCTGTACATTATAGCATAAACGGAAGGGAAAAGTATGAAATTTTTTTGTGAATCTGTCATCTGCCTGCCAAAAAATTGAACCGGAATTTGTGCAGTATGCCTGCCTCACTTCCCAAAGTGGAACTCACTGAAATCGAAGGTGGCGAAATAGTCCTCCGGCGTCTCCGCCCGGCGGATGAGTTGGAAGCTGCCGTCCTCATGCAGAAGCACTTCGGCGGAGCGGAGCTTGCCGTTGTAGTTGTAGCCCATGGCAAAGCCGTGGGCGCCGGTGTCGTGGATGGCCACAATGTCGCCGATCTGAATTTCAGGAAGGCTGCGCTCAATTGCAAATTTGTCGTTATTTTCGCACAGGCCGCCGGTGACGTCGTAAACGTGATCCAGAATGGCGTCCTCCTTGCCGAGAACCGTGATGTGGTGGTAAGCCCCGTACATGGCCGGGCGCATCAGGTTGGCGGCGCAGGCGTCCAGACCCACGTATTCCCGGTAAATGTGCTTTTCGTGGATGACGGTGGAAATCAGATGCCCGTAGGGCGCCAGCATGAACCGGCCCAGCTCTGTGAAAATGGCGATGTCACCCATTCCGTTGGGAACGAGGATTTCCTCATACTGGGTGCGCACGCCCTCGCCAATGATGTGGATATCGCACCGGGGCTGCTCGGGACGGTAATCCACGCCGATGCCGCCGGAGAGGTCGATGAAGGAAATGTGAGCGCCGGTGGCGCTGCGCAGCCGCACAGCCAGACGGAACAGCTGCCCCGCCAGTGTCGGGTAGTATTCGTTGGTGGTGGTATTGGAGGCCAGGAAGGCGTGAATGCCGAAATGCTTCGCACCCAGCTTCATCAGACGGGTGATGGCCCCGGCCATCTGATCCTCGGTCATGCCGTACTTGGCATCCCGGGGCATGTCCATAATGGTATTGCCCAGGGTGAAGGAGCCGCCGGGGTTATAGCGCAGGCATACCGTCTCGGGAACCGGGCCCAGGGACGCCAGAAAATCCACGTAGGTGGCATCGTCCAGGTTGATGTACACGCCCATTTCCAGCGCCTTGTGCATATCCAGCTCCGGGGTTACGTTGGAGGAGAAAATCACGTCGTGTCCCGTGATGCCCACGGCCTCGGCCAGAAGCAGCTCCGTGTAGGTGGCGCAGTCGCAGCCGCAGCCCTCCTCCTTGAGAATCTGCAGAATGTAGGGGTTGGGTGTGGCCTTCACGGCGAAATATTCCCGGAAACCCGGATTCCAGGAGAAAGCCTCCTTCAGCGCCCGGGCGTTGGCCCGAATCCCGGCCTCGTCATAAATATGGAAAGGAGTGGGAATCTGCTCCCGGATCTCCTTTGCTTTTTCCAGCGTAATAAACGGTACCTTTTTCATAAAACCGCTCCTCTCCGGGCGAAAAAACGTGAACCCGCCCATAAACAGGAGAATTGTATTGTATCGGGGGGCATTTGTCAACCCCGATTCCGGCTCTCCCCGCGGTAGAATCCGAAATTCTCCCCAAAAGAGGGGTATCGAAAAAAAGGCGGTTTTCATTTTGCGGAAACTGTGCTATACTCACTCCATCAACCAAGGAAGGAAAACACATCATGAAACGAACCAAACTATCCGACCGCCAGCTTCCGGACTACAGCCGGGGCGAGGAAATCATGAACATGGTCACCCACATCGTGGGCGGGGCCATCGGCATCGCGGCGCTGACCCTCTGCGTCATCCGGGCCGCCCTCCACGGCAACGCCTGGGGCGTGGTCACCTCCGCGATCTACGGAACCGCCATGGTTGCCATGTTCACCATCTCCAGCGTCTACCACGGTCTGAAGCCCACCCTGGGGAAGAAGGTCATGCAGGTCATTGACCACTGCACCATTTATTTTCTCATCGCGGGCACCTACACGGTGATTCTCCTGTCCGCTGTCCGGCTGGAGTATCCCGTTCTCGCCTGGGTCCTGTTCAGCTTTGAGTGGGCCATGGTGGCGCTGGCAACGACGCTGACGGCTATCGACCTGAAAAAATACCGTGTGTTCTCCATGATCTGCTACATCGGTATGGGCTGGGCCATTATTCCCTTTGCCCGGCAGGCGCTGGGGGTTCTGACCCTGCCGGGCTTCTGGCTGCTGCTCCTGGGCGGCATTGCCTACACCATCGGCTCCATCCTCTACGGGATCGGCAAGCACAGAAAATGGATGCACTCGGTGTTCCACATCTTTGTCATTCTTGGCGCAGTGCTGCAGTTTTTCTGCGTGCTGTTTTATGCAGTTTGACGCAGAACGCTTGAAATGGGAGAGAATCGTTGGATTCTCTCCCATTTTTTCGGATTTCTCGGGGAATCTGGCGTTTCAGAGTTCTATATTCATATATTACAAAAATTTGGATAAACTATGAATTTTTTTGTTGACTTTCACGGCGAACGGCGCTACAATAAGTGAGGACAGCAAGGATGCGCCAACGTCCTTGCTGTGCGCTTTTTGGGGCGATCTCCGGGGATAACCGGGGACACCGAATATTAAGGAGGGTAATGTATGATAAGTTTCTTCGTATGTTTGGCGCTTCTCATTGTCGGATACTTCATCTATGGCGGATTTGTATCCAAGACCTTCGGCCCGGACGACCGTGAAACTCCCGCAGTCACCATGGAAGACGGCGTTGACTATGTTGTCATGCCTACATGGCGTATTTTCCTGATCCAGCTGCTGAACATCGCTGGCCTGGGTCCCATCTGGGGCGCTGTCGGCGGTGCAATGTGGGGTCCCAGCGTGTTCCTGTGGATTACCTTCGGTACCATTTTCGCCGGCGGTGTCCATGACTTTGCTTCCGGCTTCATGTCCATGCGTCACCAGGGCCTGAGCGTTCCCGAGCTGACCGGTATGTACATGGGCAACGTGATGAAGCAGGTTATGCGCGTGTTCTCCACCGTGCTGCTGTTTATGGTGGGCGTTGTGTTTGCCGTTGGTCCTGCCGGCCTGCTGAGCTATCTGTGCGGCCAGGGCGGTTCCACCAGCATCCTCACCAATAAGTATTTCTGGCTGGCCATCGTGTTTGCCTACTTCTTCATCGCCACCTTCCTGTCCGTTGACAAGATCATCGGCAAGCTGTACCCCGTGTTCGGTATCTGCCTGATCGTTATGGCTATCGGCGTCGGTGTCGGCACCATCGCCAAGGGCTATACCATCCCCGAGATCTTCCCCCTGCGCAATATGCATCCCGCCGGAACCTCCATGTTCCCCGCCATGTTCATCTCCGTGGCCTGCGGCGCCTGCTCCGGCTTCCACTCCACCCAGTCTCCCATCATGGCCCGCTGCTGCAAGAGTGAGAAAATGTCTCACATGGTCTTCTACGGCGCCATGGTCTGCGAAGGCATCATCGCCCTGGTTTGGGCTGCCGCTTCCTGCGCTCTGTTCCCCATCGAGGGCGGCCTGATGACCGGCCTGAAGGAAGCCATGGCTGTTGGCCAGGCTGGCTGCGTGTATAACATCTGCTTCACCACCATGGGCGGCTTCGGCGCCATCCTGGCGATGCTGGGCGTTATCGCCTGCCCCATCTCCTCCGGCGACACCGCGTTCCGCAGCGCTCGTCTGACCATCGCCGATGCCCTGCATCTGGATCAGAAGAGCTACAAGAACCGTCTGATTCTGACCGTCCCGCTGCTGGCTCTGGGCGTTCTGGTTTCTCAGCTGGACTACACCTCCATCTGGAACTACTTCGCTTCCACCAACCAGATTCTGGCCGCCATCGTGCTGTGGACTGCCGCCATGTATCTGGCCCATGAGGGCAAGAACGCGTATGTCTGCGCGATTCCCGCTGCGTTCATGACCGCTGTTACCGTGTCCTTCGTGTTCAGCAGCAAGCTGTACCTGGGCGGTATCCCCTTCCTGCCTCCGATTTCCAGATACCTGGGCGTGGG
>CAMAKJ010000140.1 GCA_945836055.1 uncultured Clostridia bacterium
ACGTTGCAGCGGTATGTCATTGCGAACCAGTGCGCGCACTGGTGTGGCAATCCGTCCCTTGCAATGCGCAGCATTGCGTCGGCCGTAGGCCGATCACGTTAGGTGCACAAATTCCAATTTGCCGCAAAGAAAATGAATGTATAAGAGTGGATTGCTATGAATTACGACTGCACCCGGGCAATTATTGACCTGGACGCCATTTCTTCCAATTTTGACGCCATCCGGAAAAAAGCCAACGCGCCGGTGATGGCGATTGTGAAGGCCGATGCCTACGGCCACGGGGCCATTCCCGTGGCGCGGCTGCTGGAGGACCGCTGCGCCTTTTTCGGCGTCAGCTCCATGTCGGAGGCGGTGGAGCTGCGCCGGGGCGGGCTGAAAAAGCCCATTCTCATTCTGGGCTACACCCCGCCCGAGGCCTTTCCCGAGGCTATCCGACTGGGCATCCGTCCCGCCATCTTCCACTATGAGGATGCTTTGGCGCTGTCCCTGGCCGCCCGGGATGCCGGAACCGCCGCGCCCTTCCATTTCGCCGTGGACACCGGCATGAGCCGCATCGGCTTTCAGGTAACGGAGAAAGAGGCCGATGTCTGCGCCAAAATCGCCGCCCTGCCGGGGCTGTACCCCGAGGGCCTGTTCAGCCACTTCGCCACCGCCGACTGTGAGGACTTAAGCCGGGCTAAGCGCCAGGCAGAGCGGTTCGCCGCCTTTGACGGTATGCTCAAAGCCCGGGGCGTAAACATCCCCATCCGCCACCTGAACAACTCCGCCGGACTGATGAACTTTGAAAACCGCTATGAAATGGTTCGCTCCGGCATCATCACCTACGGCCTGTACCCCAGCGACGAGGTTGACCCCGGCCTGCTGCCCCTGAAAGCGGCCATGCGCCTGGTCAGCCGGATTTCCCATCTGAAGCGCCTGGAACCCGGCCGGGAAATCAGCTACGGCGGCACCTTTGTCACCACCCGCCCCACTATGGTCGCCACCGTCCCCGTGGGCTACGCCGACGGCTACCGCCGGAACCTGTCCAACCGGTTTTTCGTTCTCATCCGGGGAAAGAGAGCCCCGATTCTCGGCCGGGTCTGCATGGATCAGATGATGGTGGATGTGACGGATATCCCCGGTGCCTCTGTGGGCGACACGGTTACCCTTTTTGGCCGGGACGCCGACGGGGAAATCACCATCGAGGAAATCGCCGCCGCGGCGGACAGCTTCAACTACGAATTCGCCTGCGGCATCAGCCGCCGGGTGCCCCGGGTGTACCTGCGGGGCGGAAAGGTTGTCCACACCACCCACTATTTAACCGATGCTTTTGAGGAGGACCCCCATGGCGCATAAACCCAAGTACGCAAGACAGGAACCGAAGAGGAATCTGGCGCTGAAGCTGCTGCCCCTTCTGGCAGTGGCGGTGCTGGCTGTTATTCTGATTGTCCGCTCCGTGGGCGGAGAGAAGCCCGCGTCTTCGGAGGAGCACCTCTCTTCCGAAACCCAGCTGGTGACGGAGGCGGCGGTGACCGAGATTGCCAGCGCCACCGTGGGCGTTCAGGGCGACCTGCTGATGCACAAGCCTGTGATCAAGGCCTGCACCCTGGAGGACGGCGGCTACGATTTTGAGCCAGTATTCCGCTACGTGGCGGAATATATGAAAAAGTGCGACTATTCCGTGGCGAATCTGGAAACAACTTTGGGTGGGGACGGCAATCCCTATCAGGGCTATCCCCACTTCAACTGCCCCGACGAAATCGTGACGGCAGCCAGGGACGCCGGGATGGACATGCTTCTCACCGTCAACAACCACGCCTCCGACACCGGCACCCAGGGCCTCCTGCGCACGGTGCAGCGGGTGCGGGAAATGGGACTGACGGTTCTTGGCACCCAGCTGGACGACAGTGAGCCCAAGTATGCCGTGGTCGATCTGAACGGAATCAAGGTTGGCATGACGGCCTTTACCTACGCCACCGACAGCGACAGCGACGGCCTGCCCTCCCTGAATTTTGAGGCGGAGGTCACCCAGGCGGGAGTCGTGAATTACTATACGGACGACAATCTGGAAGCGCTCTTCACCCAGGTCAGCGCCCTGCTCGCCCAGATGAAGGCCGCAGGCGCCGAGACCACCATGGTGTATATGCACTGGGGCACGGAGTATTCTCTGGAGCCGGACGGCACCTATTCCCTCTGCCCGGACGCCACCCAGAGAGCCATTGCCCAGAAGCTGTGCGATCTGGGCGTGGACGTGATCGTGGGCGGACATCCCCACGTGGTGGAGCCTATGGAGCTGCTCACCAGCACGGAGGATTCCAGCCACAAGACCTTCGTCATCTACTCCCTGGGCAACGCGGTTTCCAACCAGCGCCGGGAGAATATGGACATGAGCACCGGCCACACCGAGGACGGCGCCATGTTTACCGTCACCTTCTCCAAATACTCCGACGGCACCGTTGCCGTGTCCGGCGTGGACGTGCTGCCCACCTGGGTGAACATGAGCAGTGTCAACGGTAAGCTGGAATACAACATTCTGCCCCTGGACGCAAGCCGCGGGGAGCAGTGGAAAACCCTTTACAATCTGGACGACGCCCTGTGCGCCCTCGCCGCGGCGTCCTATGACCGGACCATGAACATTGTCGGCCCGGGCCTGCAGCAGTGCCAGAGCTATCTGGCGCAGCAGGGGAACCAAGAATCTGCGGAATCCTCCGCGGCATAAGAAATGGGAAGGAGAACTGTCCATGTCCCGTAACCAAAAGGGAAACAACACGCTGGTCATTGTACTGCTGACCATTCTGATTTGCATACTCATCGCGCTGACCGGCCTTGTGATCTACCTGTGCGTGGATCTGGTGAACCAGACTCCTCCGGCATCCACCCAGGCGGCCAAGCCTGTGACTTTGCCCACGGCAGCCCGGGAGGAGACGACGGAGCAGCCCACGGAAACCCAGCCGCCGGAGACCACCCTGCCGGAGCCGGAGCATGTGGTGGCCACGGCGACCATTGGCACCATGGGCGACCTGCTGATGCACAAGCCGGTGTTCGACACCTGCCGGCAAAGCGACGGCAGCTATGATTTTGAATCCATCTTCCGCTATGTCAAGGAGCCGGTGTCCGCGCTGGACTATGCCATCGCCAACCTGGAAACCACCTTCGGCGGCGACGACTATGTGTACCAGGGCAACCCCGCCTTCAACTGCCCCGACGAGCTGGCGGACAGCGTGGTGGACGCGGGCTTTGATATGCTTCTCACCGCCAACAACCACGCGGGCGACACCATGGCCTCGGGCATCACCCGCACCGTGGAGCTTGTCCGGAGCAAGGGACTGACCGCGCTGGGCTCTCAGCTGAACGGGGATGAGCCGAAGTACGCCGTTGTGGAGGTGGGCGGCATCAAAATCGGCATGGTGTGCTACACCTGGGCCTACGGCAGCGACGGCACCGCCTTCTCCCTCAACGGCCTGACCCCGGTGAAGGACGTGGGGCAGATGAACTACTTCCTCAACAGCAACCCGGACAAGCTGTACACCGAATCGGCGCAGATCATGGAGCAGATGAAGGCCGACGGCGCGGAGGCCACCATGATGTTCATTCACTGGGGCGTGGAGTACAACATCAAGGAAAACACCCTCCAGGATGCCATGGCCCAGAAGCTGTGCGACATCGGCTTTGACGTGATTGTGGGCGGGCATCCCCATGTGGTGCAGCCGGTGGATCTGCTCACCAGCACTGTGGACGAAAGCCACAAAACCGTGGTCATCTACTCCCTGGGCAACGCCGTATCCAACCAGAGAAACGGCTATATTTCCGCCGCGCCTCCCTACTACACCGAGGACGGCGTTCTGTTCAGCGTTACCTTTGAAAAGTACTCCGACGGTACCGTTTACCTGCAGCGCGTCGGCGCCCTGCCCACCTGGGTGAACATGCGCACCGACGGCAGCGTCAAGCAGTACAATATCCTGCCCCTGGACGCGGAAAACCAGGACCAGTGGGCGGAGCTGTTTAATCTGAACGACGCCATGCTGTCCTCTGCGAAAAAGTCCATGGAGCGCACCAATTCCATTATCGGCGAGGGCATGACCAAATGCCAGACCTATCTCGACCAGCAGAAGGCCGACCGGGAAAGCTACTATCAGGATTTAGCCGCCAACCCGGAGAAATACGCCGCCGCCCAGACTCTGCCGGAGGAAACGGCAGCCACAGAAGAAACCGCCCAGGCAGCATAAATCCCACCGGGCCGCGAACCGCCGCGGCCCGGTTTTTTGTGCTAAGGAGGACGCTGCCGCAATTCGCCGAAAGGAAGCGCTTGGCACCGCGCAGCGAACCGAGCGGTACCCAATGGCGTAACGATGACAGACCACCCGTGCACGCATTGTCGGCGGCCACTGGCCGCCACGCATTGTCAGCGGCGACTCGCCGC
>CAMAKJ010000141.1 GCA_945836055.1 uncultured Clostridia bacterium
TGGTGCCGGTGGTGGGACTCGAACCCACACGAGTTATTAGCCCAAAGGATTTTGAGTCCTCCTCGTCTACCATTCCAACACACCGGCAGATATATTTTTTAACACCCAGACAAGCATTCCCCGGAATTTGGAGGGATATGCAGGAGGGATGTTAAAGACAAATGAAAAACAGAATCCGAAAAACGCTTGATTTTCCAGGACTTTTCCCAACACCGGCGACAGATGGCGAAGAGGTTTTTGAGTCCACTACGTCTACCATTCCATCACACCGGCCGGTACCTGTACAGTATAGTACAGTTCCAGCAAAAATGCAAGAGAAAGTTTCTTGCCGGTGTTCCGGTTTTTCTTCCCCGGAGTACCGCCCAAAGCGGTACCCTCAGAGAATGCCTTTATTTCTCCAGAATCACCGCACAGTTTTCCGCCTCCTGCACCGCTTTCCGGATGGCGGCGGCGGCCTCGGCGGGGGTCAGCTTCTCCTGCGCGCCGGACTTCATATTCTTGACGCTGCATTTGCCCTCGGCAATCTCGTCCTCGCCCAGCAGGACGGCAAAGGGAACCCCCAGCTTATCGGCATAAGCCATTTTCTGCTTGAACTTCTTCTGCTCACAATACAGCTGCACCCGGATGCCCCCGGCGCGAAGCTGCTCCGCCAGAGCAATGGCCGGAGCGGGGTCGGCAGTCATGGGCAGCACCAGAGCGTCCGCAGGCGCACCCGGCAGCTCAGGGTTCAGCAGGCCCTGCTCGTCCAGAACGTAGAACAGTCTCGTCAGGCCGATGGAAATGCCCACGCCGGGCAGCTGCTTTTCGATGTAATAGCCCGCCAGATTGTCATACCGTCCGCCGGAGCAGACGGAGCCGATTTCGGGATGATCCAGCAGGTTGGTTTCGTAAACGGTGCCGGTGTAGTAATCCAGTCCCCGGGCAATGGTCAGATCAACGGCAAAATTTCCTTCCGGGACGCCAAAAGCGGCCAGATTCGCGGTGACGGCTTTCAGCTCCGCCAGGCCCTGATCAAACAGTTCTTCCCTGCCGGTGTAGCCCTCCAGGGCAGCAAGAACCTGAGCGTTGGTGCCCCGGATGGCGATGAATTTCAGAATTTCATCCGCCTGTGCCTCCGTCAGGCCAATGTCCTCCACCAGAATGGCCTTGACCTTGTCCGCGCCGATTTTGTCCAGCTTGTCCACGGTACGCATGATGTCGCCGCTCTGCCCGGACAGTCCCAGCATGGCATAGAAGCCGTTCAGGATCTTCCGGTTGTTAACCCGAATCTGGAACCGGCTCAGGCCGAAGCCCCGGAACACCTTGTAAATGATGGCGGGAATCTCCGCCTCGTTGAGGATGTCCAGCTTCCCGTCGCCGATGATGTCGATGTCCGCCTGGTAGAACTCCCGGAACCGGCCCCGCTGGGCACGCTCGCCCCGGTAGACCTTGCTGATCTGGAAGCGCCGGAAGGGGAAGGCCAGCTCGTTATAGTGCAGGGCCACGTATTTTGCCAAGGGCACCGTCAGATCGAAGCGCAGGGCCAGGTCGCTGTCGCCCTTGGTAAATCGGTAAATCTGCTTTTCGGTCTCGCCGCCGCCCTTGGCAAGCAGAATCTGGGCATCCTCGATGACGGGGGTGTCCAGGGGGGCAAAGCCGTAGGAGGCGTAGGTTCTGCGCAGAATCTCCACCATTTTGTCAAATTTCAGCTGCTTTTCCGGCAGCAGCTCCATAAACCCGGACAGTGTCCGGGGCTTGATAATTTCCATAGGTTATCCTCTCCAAGTCCGTTCCGATACAAGATAGCCGGATACGACGAAAGAAGTATCTCGTATCTTGTATCTTCGTATCTATAATCAGTAGCGGTTTTTGCTGTGGAGCATTTCCCGCCAGTCCAGATCGCCCCGCTGCAGGCCCATGATGAGCATTTCCGCAGAGGCCAGGTTGGTGGCGATGGGCACGTTGTGCTTGTCACAGTGGCGAATGGTTTCGATCATCTGGGCGTCGTCCCAGGGCTCGGTGGTGTTGGGGTCGGTGAACAGCAGCACCAGGTCGATTTCGTTGTAAGCGATGCGGGCGTTGATCTGCTGGTGACCGCCCTGCTTGTGGGAAAGCAGCAGGGTGATGGGCAGACCGGTGTTGTCCGCAATGAGGCGGCCGGTGGTGGCCGTGGCAAACAGATTATGCTTCATGAGGACGCTCTTGTATGCGGTGCAGAACTGAACCATCAGTTCCTTCTTCTTATCGTGGGCCAGAAATGCGATATTCACAGCAGTCACTCCTTATTTTTATGTACAGTCTCAGCGCAGGGTCACGGGCACATGGAAGCCCTGCAGGCGGTTTGCAATTCTGCGGCAGGCCTTTGCCGCGGGGCACCGGGGAGCGTAGCGCAGCAGACTATGTCCGAAGGACGCCGCCAGAGTCACTTTGGGGTCCTCCGGAATGATCCCAGCCAGGGGAAGCCCCGCCGTATCCATCACGTCATCCACGGTGAGGCTCACCGCGCCCAGCATCTTCTTATCCACCCGGTTGACAATCAGGCGGACATTCTTCTTTCCCGACAGCTCCAGCAGGTCGCCTACCCGGGCGGCGTCCCGCACGGCGGCGGGGCCGGCGCCGGTGACCAGCAGAAACCGGTCGGTGTTCCGGGATACCAGCCGGAACCCGGCGTCCACACCGGCGGGAGCGTCCAGAAAGACGTAGTCAAAGGCTTTCCGCGCCTGGGTCAGCAGCTGTCCGAAGGCTTCCGGGTTGATTTCCTCCACCGGACAGTTCATGGGCGCTGTGAGAAAGGCCAGCGTGGGGTAATCCGGGTGCCTTGGCGCGTCCTCCAGGGTGTAGCCCCCCTGGGACACGTCCAGAAAGGACAGCGCGCCGCCCTCGGAAAGGCCCAGGGCGATGTCCAGATTCCGCAGCCCCACGTCGCAGTCGATGCACGCAACCCGCTTGCCTTCCTCTGCCAGGGCGGCGGCAAGGCCGGCGCAGACGGAGGTTTTTCCCGTACCGCCCTTCCCGGATACAACCGCGAAGAGTTCCCCCATGCGCTTTCCGCCCCCAATCCCAGAGTTTGCTACCATTATAAAGGGATTTTTCACAAAAAGCAAGAGGAATTTCGCCGTTTTTGAAATGTTTTTCATCACAATGAACAAAAAAAGCGTCCCCGGTTTCCGGAGGCAGGCGCAAAATCTGCCGACGTATGGAAAAAAGGGGTTGCACATGGGAAAAAGGTGATATATAATTATTCTGTAAAAAAACGGGCGAAGGCCCGGATATTGGAGGTAGATTCCCATGTTCAATGCAATGATCGAAACTCTGAAGGCCAATCCCAAGAAGATCGTGTTCACTGAGGGCCACGACGCCCGTATTCTGGAAGCCACCGACCGTCTGGTGAAGGGCGGTTTTCTGACCCCCATCCTCATTGGCAACGTGGAGGAAGTCAAGGCCAACGCTGCCAAGGGCGGCTTCAACATTGACGGTGTCGAGATCATCGACCCCGCTGCTTACCTCGAAATGGACGCCATGGTTGATAAGATGGTGGAGCTGCGCAAGGGCAAGATGACCCCCGAGGAGTGCCGCAAGGCGCTGTCCAAGGGCAACTACTTCGGCACCATGCTGGTGAAGATGGGCTATGCCGACTCCCTGCTGGGCGGCGCTACTTACTCCACCGCCGACACCGTCCGTCCCGCGCTGCAGATCGTCAAGACCAAGAAGGGCGCCCATCTGGTGTCCTCCTGCTTCATTCTGGTGCGCGGCGACGAGAAGCTGGCTATGGGCGACTGCGCCATCAACATCAGCTACGAGGACAGCGTGGACAAGGACGGCAACGTGACCCTGTCCGCCGCGCAGAAGCTGGCTGAGGTGGCCGTCGAGACCGCCAAGACCGCCAAGGTCTTCGGCATCGATCCCAAGGTTGCCATGCTGAGCTTCTCCACCAACGGTTCCGGCAAGGGCGGCACCGTGAAGCTGAGCCACGACGCTACCGCCATCGCCAAGGAGCTGGACCCCGAGCTGAAGATCGACGGCGAGATGCAGTTCGACGCCGCCGTGGCGCCCGAGGTCGGCCAGCTGAAGTTCCCCGGCTCCCCCGTGGCCGGTCACGCCAACACCTTCATCTTCCCCACTATCGAGGCCGGCAACATCGGCTACAAGATTGCCCAGCGTCTGGGCGGCTTCGAGGCCTACGGCCCCATCCTGCAGGGTCTGGCGGCTCCCATCAACGACCTGTCCCGGGGCTGCAACGCCGACGAGGTCTACAAGATGG
>CAMAKJ010000142.1 GCA_945836055.1 uncultured Clostridia bacterium
GGTCTTGACGCCGATATAGAAGATATCCAGCAGACCGCCCTCCCGCATGATGGTGCCGTAGCTGTGGAAAAACTCACTGGTGGGGTCCATGAAGGCGTCCCACAGCTCCTGGTGGTACAGGCCGCCAAGAGGCAGGTTGGAAAGCAGGCAGCCAAAGGCGATGCCCACCAGCAGCAACGGCTCGAACTTCTTTACAATGCCCAGGTACAGCAGAACACAGGCGATGATCAGCATCACCAGATTCTGCCAGCCGCCGCTGGTAAAGCCGGCGAAAATGGCGTTGAAGCCGGAACCCTGCCACAGGTTTAACAGAATTTCACCGATATTGATGCTCATGGCCGATCCTCCTTAGCCGAGGACGACCAGAGTAGCGCCGGTGTCAACGGTGGAGCCCTTGGAAACCAGAACCTGCGCCACGGTGCCGGCCTTGGGCGCCATGATCTCGTTCTCCATCTTCATGGCCTCCAGCACCACCAGAACGTCGCCTTCCTTCACGGCCTGACCGGCGGTGACGTTGACCTTCAGAATGTTGCCGGGCATGGGGGCGGTGATGGCCTCACCGGCCACGGGAGCGGCGGCGGGGGCTGCCGCGGGAGCGGGAGCCGCAGCGGGAGCGGGGGCAGCCGCGGGGGCAGCGACGGGAGCGGCGGTGGGGACAATGGCTTCGTACTCGTCCAGCAGCATAGCCTTGCCGGCTTCGACCTCCACCTCGTAGGTGCGGCCGTTCAGAGTCACTTTGTATTTCATGATTATTTGACCTCCTTGATGGAAATGAAGCGCAGCTCGTTCAGGGGCTTGCCCATCTTCTCGGCCACGATGGCCATAAGCATAGCGGCGGTTTTGGGCTCGACGTCGTACAGCTTCAGCTGGCCGGCGGCGCCGGGGGCGGCGGGAGCGGCAGGCGCGGCGGGCACATCTTCAGTGGCGGCGGCGACGGCGGCCTTGGCGGCGGCGGAGTGGGCGGCGACCTTCTTGTCCTTGGCAATGAAGATCTTGCCCATGACGGTGACGACGCACATCAGCAGAATCAGGCCGAAGAACACGACGGCATAGCCCAGCAGCGCCACAACACCGGCGTCCAGGATGCCCATGTTCTCCAGATTGGAAGCTAACACCATATTGCTACCTCCTTACGCCTCGACGATGGAGTAGGTGGCAACGTTCTCTTCCTTGGCCTTGCGCTCCTCGAAGAACTTCTCGGCCAGATTGGGGAAGGCAATGTAGCTCAGCACGTCCTCATCGGACTTGGCCAGATCGCCCAGCTTCTCCCGGGTCTTGTCAACCACAGGCTCCAGGGTGTCGGCATAGCGGACGGTCAGAGGCTTCTCGTCGCCCAGAATCTGCTTCTGGATTTCGGGATCAATGGGGGCGGGGGTGTGGCCGTACTCGCCGCGGCAGTAGGCCTTGATTTCCTTGGAAACGGACTTGTAGCGCTGGCCGTCCAGCACGTTGCGCACGGCCTGAACGCCGACCATCTGAGAGGTGGGGGTGACCAGGGGAGGATAGCCCATATCCTTCCGAACCTTAGGAGTCTCCACCAGAACCTCGTCGAAGCGGTCCAGAGCGTTGACCTGCTTGAGCTGGCTGAGCAGATTGGACAGCATGCCGCCGGGAATCTGGTAGGTCAGGCACTGGGTGTCGGTGGCCATGGACTTGGGCATCAGGGTGCCGTCCTTGATGAAGTCGTCCCGGACGCCCTTGAAGTAGTCGGCCATCTTCTTGGTCAGCTTGTCGTCCAGATCAACCTCGTAGCCCAGCTGACGCAGCGCGTAGGCCAGGGTCTCGGTAGCGGGCTGGGAGGTGCCGCCGGAGAAGGGAGAAATGGCGGTGTCGATGATGTCCACACCGGCTTCCACAGCCTTCAGGTAGGTCATGAAGGCCAGACCGGTGGTGGAGTGGGTGTGCAGGTCGATGGGCAGCTCGGGAGCGGCGTCCTTAATGGCGGAAACCAGGTCGTAAGCCTCCTGGGGACCCATGATACCGGCCATATCCTTGATGCAGATGGTGGAAGCGCCCATGGCCTTCAGCTCCTTCACCATTTCCACATACTTCTTGTGGGTATGGACGGGAGAGGTGGTGTAGGACAGGGTGCCGGAAGCGATGGCGCCGGCCTCGACGGTGGCCTCCATGGCAACCTTCAGGTTGTTCACGTCGTTCAGGGCGTCGAAGATACGGATGATGTCGATGCCGTTTTCCACGGCCTTCTTCACGAACAGGCGGACGAAGTCATCGGGGTAGTGGGAGTAACCCAGCACGTTCTGACCCCGCAGCAGCATCTGCAGCTTGGTGTTGGGGACAGCGGCGCGGATCTTGCGCAGACGCTCCCAGGGATCCTCGTGCAGGTAGCGCAGGCAGACGTCGAAGGTGGCGCCGCCCCAGCACTCGATGGCATAGTAGCCAACCTTGTCGATGGTCTCCAGCATGGGAGCAAACTTGTCGTAAGGCAGGCGGGTTGCGATCAGAGACTGGTTCGCGTCACGCAGCACGGTCTCCACAAACTGTACTTTTTGAGCCATTTGTATGTAACCTCCGTAGATGGATTTTGATGGACGAACCGGGCGCATACCGCGTCCGGCGCATCCGAATCTATTTTTAGACCAACTGCCGGGAAACGGAACGTTGGTTAAAAACACGACAGACAAAAGAATCCGGCGAAGTCCCAACCTCCACCAAATATATAGTAACACAAGGGAAGGTGGTTGTAAATACTATTTTTATTTTTTTCGGTACTTTTATATCGTTTCTTTACCGGCTGCATGGGCAGGGCATCCGGCAGAAAATCCTGACTGTGGCTTGCACTTCTGCGGATAATGTGCTACGATTACGGCGTCTTACACTATCCGGATAAGGAGAATGCTGATATGTCCACCCTTCAAGCCGCCCCCTCCCGCCCACGGAACCAGTCCATGGAGTGCTTCAAAATTATTGCTGCCATTTTGGTCGTGTTTCTGCATGTGCCGTTTCCTGGAAAAATTCAGGGGTATCTCACGGCTTTTGCTAACTTCGCTGTACCACTGTTCTTTGCCATCAGCGGATATTTCAACTACGAAGCTGACAGCAAAACGCTTGCCCGGCGGTTAATGCATCTGCTGCGGCTTTACCTGGTGGTGATGGTGACCTCTTTGGTTGTCGGTGTATTCATGACCGAGGTCACTGGCGGCAGTTCTGTCGCATTCCTGAGGAGCTACATCCCTGATGGGAGCGAAATTATGCACTGGCTGATCTATCAGAACGATCCCCGGAATGGACAGCTGTGGTACCTGGCCTCTGCCTGCTTATGCTACCTGATCCTGTGGATTTACGTCCGCTTTTTCGGGGAAGACGCTGTGAATTACCACACGCTATACTTTGCTGCTTTTAGCTTGTTCTGTGTGTACTATGCTTTGGGATGCCTCTCCGCCCCGGAGGGCTTGAGTATCCCGTATTTGGTGTGCCGTAATGGATTCTACTGCGGCTTCCCTATGTTTACATTGGGTATTTTCCTACGGGAGCATCAGGAGCGCATCATAAAGAACTATGGGTTAACCAACCGCAGACTTCTGATGTTGATTTGCGCCGGGGGTTCATTTACCCTGTTGCAGTACCACTATATTGGTATGGGACTCATGACCTTGGGAACGGTTCTGGAGGTGACGACGCTGCTTCTGTTACTGGCTTGTCATCCTGTTGTAACCAAACGCTCCGGCTTCCTTTCCGCCTGCATTGCTAGGTTCGGCGCCTGGTCAACCTACATTTACATTCTGCACATACAAGTTCTCCAGATCTATGATAGATTTTGCCGACAGGCTATGACCGCTGTTTTCCCGGAGCAGGCGGAGGCTTGGTTTCGACCCGTCGCGGTTGCTGCCCTGTCGTTTGTAGCCGCAGTGCTGTTTGAACTGGGAGAGCGTGTGATACGCCGCTTGCGCCGACGCAGATGACCTGCGCACTGCCCCCGCTTCGGGCGGAGTATCCAAATTTACTGCTGTTCATCACCGCTTTTTTACATTATTTTATATTGATTTTTTTGTATCGATAGTGTATGATAGAATCGATAAATATGGGGCGGTAAACCGGAACGGAAGGCTGCTTTCGCCGTCGGTTTGGCGGCTCACATATATATAATCTAATGAAAGAGGTTATTTGCAATGATCGATCTGAAGCATTACGGCATCACCGGCACCACCGAGATCGTCCACAACCCCT
>CAMAKJ010000143.1 GCA_945836055.1 uncultured Clostridia bacterium
ATGCGCGACACCTGCAATTTCCTTTGTAAACATTCTGTGTTTTGCTTGCAATCCTGCCGTCAGCGTGGTAAACTGTCGGGGAATGACTGCCCGTATATACGGAGAAAGAGGATTATGGAATGGATAGATGCAAGTTTTGCCAGGAAGAGCTGGAAGAGGGGAGCACCGTCTGCCCCCACTGCGGGAAGGACAACGCTCCTGGGGACATTCCCGAAGTAGTGATTCAGGGGGAAGCCGCTCCGGAGGAAACCGCCGAAGCGCCGGCAGCCCCCGCTGCTGAAGAAACGGTTCAGGAAGCCGCTGCCGAGACGCCGGCTCAGGAAGCGCCCACGGAAATCAAGGAGGGCATCAAGGCTACCCCCGGAAAGATCGCCATTGCTGCCGCCGCTGTGGTGGTGCTGGCTGCGGCGCTGATTGCCCTGATTGTCGGCGGCGTGAAGGGCGGAAAGGATACCGCGGAAACCACCGTTCCGGAGACCGTGCCCGCCGTCACGGAAACCCAGGTTCCCGCTACGGTTCCCGCCGACGGCAACCCCGACGATGTGACCTGCAAGGGCACCTACACCGTCACCGATGACGAGGCCGCCGCCGCGAAGGACGCCGTGGTTGCCGCCATGGACGACGTGAAGCTGACAAACGGTGAGCTACAGGTGTATTACTGGAGCGTGGTCAACAGCATTCTCAATTCCAACTATGGCTACAGCCTGATGTATCAGGGATTGCTGGACTATTCCCAGCCTCTGGACACCCAGCTGTGCAGCGAGGACAGCAGCCTGACCTGGCAGCAGTTTTTCCTGAGCGAGGCGCTGAACTATTGGCAGATGTACCAGTCCCTGGCTCTGGAGGCCCAGGCGGCCGGTATGGAAATGCCCGCCGAGGATCGGGAGTACCTGGACGGCCTTGCCGCCTCTTTGGAGGAGACCGCCGCGGCTTACGGACTTGAGGGCGTGGAGGAGCTGCTGCTGCACAATGTGGGCCCCGGCGCCGGGCTGGATGAATTCGCCCGCTTCCAGGAGCTCTATTATCAGGGCAAGCCCTATTACACCGCCGAAACCGCCAAGTTCGTTCCCACGCCCGAGGACCTGGACGCCTACTTCACCGAGAACGAGGATTATTACACCGCCAACGGCGTGACCCGGGAGGGTAGCTTCGTGAACGTGCGCCACATTCTGCTGACCCCCGAGGGCGGCACCACGGACGAAAACGGGCAGACCGCCTATTCCGACGAGGAATGGGCAGCGTGTGAAAAGGCGGCGCAGGACGTATTGGACCAGTGGCTGGCCGGTGACGCCACCGAGGACAGCTTCGCGGCGCTGGCCAACGAAAAGTCCCAGGATCCCGGCTCCAACACCAACGGCGGCCTGTACGAAAATGTCTACAAGGGGCAGATGGTGGAGCCCTTTGAGAACTGGTGCTTTGACGAAAGCCGCGTCCCCGGGGACACCGGCCTGGTGAAAACCAGCTACGGCTGCCACGTCATGTACTTTGTGAGCAGCACCCCCATCTGGGAATACTACGCCAAATCCGGCTGGGTGAGCCAGCAGACGGACAACTTTATCGCCGCTTTGGCGGACAGCCACCCCATGGAGGTGGACTACAGCGCCATCAAGCTGGGCTATATCAACCTGGGCGGCTGATGAGCCAGGAGCTCCTCACAGTAATAATATGACAAAACCGCCGGTTTCCCCGTTGGAAACCGGCGGTTTCGCGTCCCCGTGCCGGAAAAGGACGGACATGCAGGTGAAAAAAATATCAACTTGCCATGGCTTTTTCGTGCCGTTCCTCTTGATTTTTGCAATGGGATATGCCAGAGTTAAGTTGCTATATAATGGAAATCTGGAAACGTTTCCGCAATAAATGAAGGCTGTGAGCGGCACAGTTTTCCGGGAGTTTTCGGCCTGCTTCGGATTTGAAATCCGGGGCATGCTGGGCGTTCCCGCTGCCCTTTCCGCTTTTGACCCGTTGAATGCGATGTGGGAGGATTTCATATGACGGATAATGACGTTAAAAAGCTGAGCCGGAAGGATCTGCTGGAAATGCTGATTGACCAGAGCCGGGAGATTGAGTCGCTCCGGGCGAAGCTCTCGGAAGCGGAGGCGGCGCTGAAGAACCGGGAAATTGCGATTGACAAGGCAGGCTCCATAGCGGAAGCGTCTCTGCTGCTCAACGGCGTTTTTGAAGCGGCCCAGGCAGCCTGCCAGCAGTATACGGAAAACATCAGTCAGCTCAGCCAGAACCAGGAGGCTGTCTGTCGGCAGAGGGAAGAGGAAAGCCAGGCTAAGGCGCAGCGCATCATCGAGGAAGCCGAGGCGCGGCGGGCGGATATGGAACAGGAAACGCAGGCCCGGTGCGACGAAATGGTTGCAAAGGCGGAGGCTGAGTCCAAAAAGCTGTGGGATGACGCATCCAAAAAGCTGGAGACGTTTGCCGCCGAATACGCCGAACTGCAGCAGATTTTATCCATGATGTCCGCTAAGAAGTAGGAAGAGCCACATGAAAAAGAAGCAGCAGAAACAAATCCCGGAGCTTGCTCAGCTGGAGGCGGAGCTGGCGCGGGTCAAATATCGTTCCCGCTACCGTCTGGTCTTGCGTAGCACGGTGTACACATTGATTGTCGTGGCGGCGATTGCCGTTCTGGTGGCGACGATCTGGATGCCGGTACTGCAGATTTACGGTTCGTCCATGACGCCGACCCTCAGCGAGGGGGACATCGTGGTGTCGCTGAAGGGTTCGGCGTTTCAAAGGGGTGACCTGGTGGCGTTTTACCTGGGCAATAAGATCCTGGTAAAACGATGTATCGCCGGCCCCGGCCAGTGGGTGGATATTGACGATGAGGGCAATGTGTACGTGGATGGAGAGCAGCTGGACGAGCCATACCTGATGGAGAAAGCCCTTGGCGACTGCAATATCGAGCTGCCCTACCAGGTGCCGGACAGCCGCTATTTCTGCATGGGAGACCACCGCTCCACCTCGGTGGATTCCAGAAATACCGCCGTGGGATGTGTGGCGGAGGAACAAATTGTCGGAAAAATCGTGTTCCGGGTCTGGCCGCTGGCCGACTTCGGCGTCGTGGATTAAGGTCTGGTGATCGTAATTATGAAGGAAGGTTCGCTGTCAGCCGCTGAAAAGTACACGAGTGCCCACAGGAGAAGAAGACTCTGGTACCGGGTGGTGACCTGTCTTGCCTGCGTGGTGGTGTTCTGCACGGTTTACGCGCTGATATTGCCCGCCATCACGCTGGAGAATACCGGGTGCGAGATACCCGAGCATGTCCATACCCAGGAATGCTATACCCAGGTGACTTCCGCTGAGAAGAGGGTGCCGGTCTGCACCGCGCAGACCCTGAATATCCATCAGCACACGCGGGACTGCTATGATGGGGAGGGCAATCTGATCTGCGGCTACGCGGATTTTGTCGTACATCATCATGATTCCGCCTGTTATGACGGAAGCGGGAATCTGTGGTGCCCGCTGCCGGAGATAGAGGCGCATACCCATACCGAGAGCTGCTATGCGCAGCCGGAAGTCCATACCCATACGGACGAATGCCGCATCCAGGAGCGGGGCGAGCTGATCTGCACGGAGCATGTACATACGGATGAATGCTACCGGGAGACCGTCGAGCTGGTCTGCGGCCTGGAGGAAAGCGAAGGCCATCGGCACGACGAAAGCTGTTTGGATGAAAGCGGCGAAATCCGGTGCGAAGAAGCGGAATCGGAGGGTCATCACCATGATGACAGCTGCCGCAAAATCACGCGGGAGCTGATCTGCGGCAATGCCGGCGACCACCAGCATACCGACGAATGCTATACGTGGAATGAGGTGCTGACCTGCGATCTTTCCACGGAAGCGGATGAGGAAGCCGAGCCGGTGCTGACCTGCGGGAAGACGGAGATTATTCTGCATCAGCACACGGCAGACTGCTACGACGGGAACGGCAATCTGATCTGCGGGAAAATCCAGGTTTTGGCGCACCAGCACACGGACGCCTGCTTTGAGACAGTGACGGAGCCGGTGGATACCAAGGCTCTGACCTGTACGCTTCCCGAGGATGAAAACCACACCCACGGCCCCCTTTGCTATGGAACCTGGGAGCTGACCTGTGGGATGGAGGAACAC
>CAMAKJ010000144.1 GCA_945836055.1 uncultured Clostridia bacterium
TGTCCACAGACCAGGATGAACAGATCAACAGTCTGGAAAATCAGGTGCAGTATTATACGGAGCTGATTCAGAGCAAGCCCAACTGGCGCTTTGTGCCGGGGTACATCGACGAGGGCATTTCCGGCGGCACCACAAAGAAGCGGGATGATTTCAACCGCATGATTCGGGACGCGAAAGCCGGGATGTTTGACTTCATCATCACCAAGGAAATCTCCCGATTTTCCCGCTCCACGCTGGACAGCATCAAGTATACGCAGGAATTGCTGGAAAACAATGTGGGGGTACTGTTCCAGAACGACAATATCAATACCCTGGATACGGACAGCGAATTCCGGCTGGTCATCATGGCGGGCGTTGCTCAGGATGAAATCCGCAAGCTGTCTGAACGGTTGAAATTTGGTTTCCGGCAGGCCATCAAAAACGGTCATGTGCTGGGCAACGACAAGCTCTACGGCTACGACAAAAAGGATTGTGTTCTGACCATCAACGAGGAGGAAGCGGAGATTATCCGCATTATTTTCGACCTCTATGCCAACCAGAAGCTGGGAACCCGGAGTATCTCCAAAAAGCTCACGGAAATGGGCTACACCAGCCGGGAGGGCAACGCCTTCAACACCCTGACCATTCGCCACATTCTGGAAAATCCCAAGTATAAGGGCTGGTACTGCGGCAATAAGACTTCCAGCCTTGACTACCGCACCAAGAAAAAAGCATTTCTGGATGAAAGCGAGTGGGTCATGTACCCCGACCCGTCCATTCCCGCCATCGTCCCGGAAGAATTATGGGATCGTGCAAATGCTCTGTACAAGAAAAGGAGAGAAGAAACCATGAGTCACAGCAGCGGTGTCAGTTTCCAAAATCGGTATCCCTACAGCGCAAAGATCATCTGCGAGGAGCACAACACCACCTTCCACCGGCAGGTGCTGGAAAACAAAAAAGGGAAACAGGAGGTCTGGCAGTGCAAGGTGTACCGCAGCCACGGCCGTTCCGGCTGCTCTGCCCCCCAAATCCGCAGCAGTGAAGTAGACGCAATTCTCACGGAAATCTTCAAGGAACTGATGAAGGATAAGCAGGCCATCATCGACTCGCTGGTAAAGGTGATTACCAGCGTCCCCAAGGAGGTGGACTATGACAAGCTCCGCAGTCGGGTGCAGGAGGAAATGGACGAGATTGAGAAAAAGAAGGATCGTCTGCTGGATTTGAGCATTGCCGGGGCGCTGGATGCACCCGAGTTCAAAAAGCGAAACGACGCCCTGAATGTCCGGCTCCGGGAGTGTGAAAGCCAGCTTTCCGCCATCCGGCAGGAAGAAGAGAGGGCAGTCGATAATAAGCTGAATGAAGCTGAAATCCGGCGGGTTCTCGACCGGGAATTGAGCTTTGAAGGGGAACCTAATTCGGCACTTCTTACAACAATTTTGGAGAAAATTGTTGTGAAAAAGGGGAGCACAAAGGAGGAAATCCATCTGGACATATACCTGAAGTTGGGACAGCAGTATGAGGCGATTTACTCGCCTGGGACCCTACCCACGAGCATCAACCGTCTAAGAAATACTACGCCCAAACGGCCGATCAGGAGGACTTGATTTCCATTGGAACCATTGGGCTGATTAAGGGAATCACTACGTTCGACCCGGCTAAGGGGGCAAGGCTTGCGACCTATGCTGCACGGTGTGTTGAAAATGAAATACTGATGTATTTTCGCAGTCAGCGGAAGAGCGCACAGGATGTGTCGCTTTCCGATTACATTGAGACCGGGACCGATGGGGCGGCGCTTTCGTTGATGGACGTGGTGGGCGAGGATTGCGATATGATGGAAAGACTGTCCGATCGGGAAACCGCTGCTGCGCTCCGGCGGGCGGTGGACAGCTGCTTGACAGAGCAGGAGCGGCAGGTGATTCTGCTGCGTTACGGTCTGAACGGGCAGCCGCCCAAGCGCCAGCGGGAGGTCGCGCAGATTACCGGAATCAGTCGCAGCTATGTGTCCAGAATCGAGAAGCGGGCGCTGGGGAAGCTCCGGGGAGAGCTGGAAATATAGAGTTTTTTCGGGTTGCACCTTCGGGTGCAACTTTTTTTGTTTCCCGGGGTTCAGGTGAAAGGGAGGTTGCTATGGAACGCACAAGCGCGGACAAAGATCTGCGGCAGAGAATCCGGTCTGGGAAAATCCGCAGGGAGGACGTGACGCGGCGGCTGGCAGAGCTCGCATTCGGTAAGGCCAACGACTGCGTGCGGCTGGCGCTGGAGGATGAACCTGTGCTGGATAAGCTGGACTTGAGCCTTTTGAGCGAAGTGAAACGCAACGACAAGGGGACGGTGGAGATTAAGCTCATCGACCGGCTCCAGGCATTGGAACAGCTGGCGGCTGCGGCGGAGACGGAATCCTCGGATATGGAGGATTTCCTCAAGGCACTTCAGGGCGGCGGGGAGGTATGACCCGGTTTTCTCAAAAACAGCGGACAGTGCTGACCTGGTGGGTGCCGGGGAATCCAAACTTCGGCAGGGAGGCGATCGTCTGCGACGGGTCGGTGCGGTCAGGGAAAACGTTGGCTATGGGGCTGAGCTTCTTTTTGTGGGCGCAGACCTGCTTCGACGGGAAGAAGTTCGGTGTATGCGGCAAGACCATCGCGTCCCTGCGACGGAATGTCCTGTCGGAAATCCTGCCAAAGCTGGAAACGCTGGGGGCGCAGTGGCGGGAAAAACGGTCGGAAAACCTGGTGGTGGTGAAGTTCCGGGGGCATGAAAACCGGTTCTATATTTTCGGCGGGCGGGACGAAAGCTCCGCAAGCCTCATTCAGGGCATTACCTTCGCAGGGGTGCTGCTGGACGAGGTGGCGCTGATGCCCCGCAGCTTCGTGGAGCAGGCCTGCGCCCGGTGCTCCGTCGCCGGGAGCCGTCTCTGGTTCAACTGTAACCCCGCCGGTCCAAGCCACTGGTTCTACCGGACCTGGATTTTGGAGGCGGAAAAACGAAACTGCCTGCGGCTGCACTTTACCATGGAGGATAACCCTTCCCTGACGCCCCAGATCCGGCAGCGGTATGAACGGCTCTACTCCGGGGTGTTCTACAGGCGGTTTATTCTGGGACAGTGGGCACAGGCCGAAGGACGGGTTTACGACTTTTTCTCCCCTGAAATGGTGGGGAAAGCGCCGGAAACCTGCGAAAAGTGGTATGTTTCCTGCGACTATGGTACGGTAAACCCCACCTCCATGGGGCTGTGGGGGCTGCATGGCGGGGCGTGGTACCGGGTGAAGGAGTTCTACTTCAATTCCAGGGAGGCCATGCGTCAGATGACCGACGAGGAATATGCCCAGGCACTGGAAAAGCTGGCTGGCGGGAGGAATATTTCCGCGGTGATCGTCGATCCGTCGGCGGCCAGCTTCATCGAGGTGCTGCGGCGGAAGGGATGGCGGGTGCGCAAGGCCGAAAACGATGTGCTCAGCGGCATCCGGCTGACCTCCGATCTGCTGAAAAGCGGGAAAATCGTCATTTGCGAGGGCTGCGCCGACTGCCTGCGGGAGATGGACGAGTACGTCTGGGACTTGTCCGGGGAGAGCCGGGACCGGGTGCGGAAGGAGCACGATCACGCCATGGACGATATGCGGTATTTCGCGGCTACGGTGCTGGGGGGCAGGCGGGAGGAAATCTCCGCCTGGGCGGTGGAACGGAAACGGTGAGGGGAATCGGAAATGCAGAATGCAAAATGCTGAATGAAGGTGTCCGCTTCGCGGACAAATCATATCATTTCCGAAGGAAAGACCGCAATTTTGCTTTTGCATTCAGCATTCTGGGTTCTGCCAGGTTAATTGTAGTTTGTGGGGATGCACCTTGCTCCCCCCGTTTACGAGGAGGAGTACGAACATGGGGAGATATTCGGACTCCCCCCGACCTTCGCTGCACTCGGCCACCCCCTCATAAATGAGGGGGGCGAGGTGTCTTCGCGCAATTGGCATGGTGTCCCGTAACGAATCCTGCGGTTCCAAATGGCGTAACGAGGATAGACCACCCGCGCATTGTCAGCGGCCACCACATAATTTTGCATTTTGCATTCATCATTCAGCATTCTATTTTGAAGGGAGCGGTTTTGTGAAACGGAAGAAGAAGGAAGGCGGGGGCGTGGCGG
>CAMAKJ010000145.1 GCA_945836055.1 uncultured Clostridia bacterium
AAGCTGGGCTACAAGATTCGGGAAGCCCAGATGCAGAAGATTCCCTATATGCTGGTGGTGGGCGACCGGGATATTGAAAACGGCACCGTGTCCGTCCGCACCCGCAAGGGCGACGACCTGGGCGCCATGACCCCCGACGCTTTCATGGCGAAGTGCCTGATGGAGATCGCCACCAAGAGTAAGGAAGTGTAACCATGGTTCTGATCGGTGTAGTTTCCACCGGCGACCCTCTGCTCCGGCAGATATTCCGGGGCGATTACGGCAAGGCCGTCCGGCGGGCGGGCGGCGTTCCGGTGTTTCTGACCTGGAACCGGAAGCATGTCCCCTTCTGGGAGAAGCACCTGAATGGGTTCCTGTTCACCGGCGGCGGCGACCCCGACCCCAAATACTACGGTCAGGCCATGCTGCCCCAGTGCGGCGCGCCCAATGTTGCCCGGGACGAATATGAGCTGGCGCTGCTGCAGCGGGTGATTGCCGCCGGGAAGCCGGTGCTGGGCATCTGCCGGGGGGAACAGATTCTGAATGTGGCCATGGGCGGCACCCTGATTCAGGACATTCCCAGCCAGCACCCGGAGGCTGCCGCCGAAAACCACCGGGACAACGACCACCGCTGCACCCCTGATCACCCCGCCCGGGTGCTGCCGGGAACGTACCTTCACAGCCTGCTTGGCTGTGAGGCGCTGCTGACCAACAGCATCCACCACCAGGCGGTGGACGCGCCCGCGCCGGGAATGCGGGTATGCGCCCTCAGTCCCGCCGGGATCGTGGAGGGGATCGAGGCCGTGGACGGCCGCTTCCTTCTGGGCCTGCAATGGCACCCGGAAGCGGTTGCCGGCAAAGACGAGCGGATGCAGCGTCCCTTCGACGCGCTGGTGGGGGCCAGCCGGAAGGGAAAGTAGCGCCGCATCTTAGACAACACCGCATAATGGGGGCTGCGGGCTTCGGCGGATCTTTTGCCCCAATCGTGCAGTATGAAAAATGGGAAATACATCCAGTATTCCCGCATTTTTCATGCTTGTGTCAAAATCTCTCGCCGAATCTCCTTGCCCCATTATGCGGTGCTGCCTTAAGATTTCCTGAAATTGCAAGCCGCCCCGGTGGGGCGGCTTGTTTTCCTTGGGGGAATGTGGTAGAATATACGTATTCAAGGCTTGCCCTTTGGGCAATGTCATCAACTGAAGGATTCCACTGTAGGGCGGGGGCTTGCCCCCGCCGTTACGCCGAAGTCACGTATTCGCCGAAACAAGGCAAAAAAACGCATAAATCAACCCCGCGGCGGTGGCCTGTTCTGAATTATGGAACGCTTAAGCTGACGACATTGCCCCGGAGGGGAAGGCCTTTGCACATCCTGTTCACTTGGAGCTTATTCTATGAAAGACTTCTTTTCTCATCTTGGCCCCGGAAGGATCGCGGCGCTGATTGGCTGCGCATGTCTCGCGGCCGCGGCCTTTTTTCTCAAATTCTGCGTTCCCGGCTACAGCTTTTCCGCGCTGGTGTGCCTGATTTTGATTGCCATTGTGCTGTTTTACACCCTGATGCCTTTGGCTGCGCCGAAATTTCCCGCACTTACAAGGGCTGTCACTGTGGCTGTCACCGTCGTCCTGATACTGGGGCTGCTGGTGGTGGGAGCGACAGAGGCTGTGATTATTCACGCCAGTTTCGGAAACCTGGAGCAGCCCGTTGACTATGTGGTGGTTCTGGGGGCCAAGGTGAACCGGGACGGGCCGTCCGTTTCCCTGTGGGACCGGATCTGCGCCGCCTACACCTACTTAGACGAGCACCCCGGCGTGACCGCCGTCCTTTCCGGCGGCCAGGGCACGGATGAGCCGATTACCGAGGCCGAGTGTATGTACCGGGAGCTGGTGGAGCTGGGTATCGACCTGGAGCGGCTCTGGATTGAGGATGCCGCCACCTCTACCTGGGAGAATCTGAACTTCGCCCTTGACTTGATCGAAGAAAAAACCGGACAGCGCCCCGAAAAGCTGGGGGTGCTGTCCAGCGAGTACCACCTGTTCCGCGCCAGTCTGTTCGCCAAGGCCTGCGGCGTGGAATTCGTGGGGATTCCCGCCCAGACGTCCCGGCTTTCCCAGAAGGTGAACCACTTCATGCGGGAGGTGGCCGGGGTCTGGCACTATATTCTGTTAGGAGGACGCTATGATTAACAAAACCTATGCCGACTATGCCTGGGAGAAGACCGCAGCGCTGCTCGCCATCGATTCCCCCTCTGGCTTTACAGCGAGCGTTGCCCGGTGGGTAAAGGACGCCTTTGAAGCGCTGGGCTTTACCGCCGAAATCACCACCAAAGGCGGGGTTCTCATCGACCTGGGGGGCGAAAACCCCGAGGACGGCCTGCTGTTGGAAGCCCACGGCGATACCCTGGGCGCCATGGTTGCGCAGATCAAGGGCAACGGGCGTCTGCGTCTGACCGCCGTTGGCGGCATGGAGCCCAACAACGCGGAGGCGGAAAACGTCCGGGTTTACACCCGCTCCGGAAAAACTTACGAGGGCACCTGCCAGCTGTGCAACGCCTCCGTCCACGTCAACGGGGACTACGGCTCCGCCAAGCGCAGCTACGACACCATCGAGGTTGTGCTGGATGAGGAAGTCGCCTCCGCTGAGGACACCCGGAAGCTGGGCGTGGAGGTAGGGGATTTCGTCTGCTTCGACCCCCGCACCCGGCGCACGGAAAGCGGCTACCTGAAAAGCCGGTTCCTGGACGACAAGCTCAGCGTGGGTATCCTGCTTGGCTTTGCCAAGTTCCTTGCTGACAACCATGTGACCCTGTCCAGAAAAACCTGGGTGCATGTGACGGTATACGAAGAGGTGGGACACGGCGGCGCGGCCTCCGTTCCCGCCGGGGTGACGGAGGCCATTTCCGTGGACATGGGCTGCGTGGGCGAGGGCTTAAGCTGCACCGAGCGGCAGGTTTCCATCTGCGCCAAGGATTCCGTCGGCCCCTACAGCTACGAGGTGGTGGGCAGGCTCATCGACGCGGCGAAGAAAACCGGCGCGGACTACGCCGTGGACGTCTATCCCCACTACTCCTCCGACGTGGATGTGACGCTGCGTTCCGGCCTGGATATCCGCCACGGCCTCATCGGCGCGGGGGTGTACGCCAGCCACGGCTACGAGCGCAGCCACATCGACGGGGTGTACAACACGCTGAAGGTGCTGTGTGGGTATCTGGATGTTGAATAATATCAAAGACGGGTCAGGCGCTGTGCCTGACCCGTTTTTTACCGGAACCTGTTGGCAATTTTTGCCAGAGGATCAATCACATCGGACAAGTCCTGAATCGCTTTGTTCAGGGCCTCAAAATCCACTGCGTTCAGCTTTTCCATGGACTGCTCGATGCCCGCCTGACCGGAAACCACCAGGGCATCCACGTCGGAAATCATGCTTTCCAGATCCAGCGATGCCAGCTGCTGGGAGGTGGTCTCCAGGTTGCTCAGAACGGACTGAGTCTGCGCCAGCACCGTGTTCACCTGGGGCACGAGGCTGGCAATTACCCCGAAGGCTGCCGCACAGCAAAGCGCTGCAACCAGTGCCAGGACGCACAGAATCCGCCCCATGCGGATTTTCTGACGGTTGGACTTTTCGATTTTCCGCAAAAGCTCCAGAACTTCCTTGTTTTCTTCCACAGCCGGCACGACCTTTCTATCTGCTTTCCCGTATTGTAGCACACCCGCCGCCCCGGCGCAACCCAATGGGAACAAAAAACTCCGATGCTTTTGAAGCATCGGAGTGTGGAGCGGGCGACGAGGCTCGAACTCGCTACCTCCACCTTGGCAAGGTGGCGCTCTACCGGATGAGCTACGCCCGCAGGGAACGTAGCCTATTATAGCGTTTTTTCCGGAAATGTCAAGCCCTTTTTTCGCTGTTTTTTTCTCATTCCTCCGGGACGGCAGGCTCCGTTTCCACCGGGACCTCCTCGGAGGGAGGGACTTCTTCGGGGACGGTTGCCTCCGGCAGGGGGTCCGGCGCGTCCGTGTGGGCCGGCTCCGTTTCCTCCGGGGCAATTTCGATATCCGGGCACTGGGGATAGGCCGAATAGTCCCACACATAGCCCGTCATCTCCCGGTCGGTGAACTCCCGGAAGCCT
>CAMAKJ010000146.1 GCA_945836055.1 uncultured Clostridia bacterium
GTCCAGGGCAGCTCCATTGAGCTGTCCGCCGACGGCCCCATCCGTCCGCCCTACGCCGTGTACTTCCAGGGCGGCCTGACCTGGAATCACGCCAAGATCGGCATTCTCATGAGCCTGCAGAAAATGGTAGACGCGGGGCTTGTGCAGCTGTAAATTCAGGCGGAGGAAATGTTGAATGTAGAATGCGAAATGCAAAATTGCGGTATTTCCTTCGGAAATCATTTGAAAACTTGTCCGCGAAGCGGACACCTTCATTCCGCATTTTGCATTCAGCATTCTGCATTTAAAAATGAGAGTTGAGAGGTAAGAAATATGAGTTGGTTTTGGTTTTCCATCATCGCGCTGCTGTGCTGGTCCGGGTCGGATTTCTTCTCGAAAATCGGCTGCCGGGATTCCTTCGACAAGTACAGCCAGTTCAAAATGGTCATGGCCGTGGGCGTGGTCATGGGCCTGCACGCCGCCTTTGAGATTTTCGTGGGCGGGGTGGAAATCTCCTGGCAGGTGATCTGGACCTATCTGCCCGTCTCCCTGCTGTACATCGGCTCCATGACGTTGGGCTATGTGGGCCTGCGCTACATTGAGCTGTCCATTTCGTCGCCCATCTGCAATGCCAGCGGCGCTCTTGTCGCCATCATCGCGATTCTCAGCGGCACCGCAGAAAAAATGGCTCCCGCCCAGTACATCGCCATTTTTCTCGCCTGCGCCGGTGTGATCGGCCTGGGCTTTGTGGAGGCAAACGAGGACGAGGCCCTCCGTGCCGCCCGGCAGGAGGCTTCCAATTACAAGTACGCCAAATCCTGGCTGGCTCTGGCGCTGCCCATCGCCTACTGCCTGCTGGACGCCGCCGGCACCTTTGCCGACGATCTGGTGCTGGAAACCTTGAATGAGGATTCCGCCAACGTGGCCTACGAGCTGACCTTCCTCGTTGCCGGCATCGTGTGCTTCCTCTACACCGTCGTCATCAAAAAGCAGAAGCTGATTCCCAGACTGGAAGCGCCCAAGTACATCGGCGCGGTTTTTGAAACCGCCGGACAGCTGGCCTACATCTACGCTCTGGCCAGCGGCGAATCCGCTCTGGCCGCGCCCATCATCGCCTCCTACTGCATGGTCTCCGTCCTGTGGAGCCGGCTGTTCCTGAAGGAGAAGCTCAGCTGGAAGCACTACGCCTGCATTGCCGTCACCTTCGCCGGCATTCTGATTATGGGCATTTACGACATGTGATCAAGCGCGCCGCTTCCCCTCCGCTGTATAAAACCGCCTCCCCTGGAAAAACTTCCTTGGGAGGCGGTTTTATTGCGAAATCGGGATTTCATCGGCATGGCCCTTGCCGGACTGGCGGCGGGGGCAGTGGCCGGTCTGTTCGGCGCGGGCGGCGGCATGGTGCTGGTGCCCCTGCTGACGCTGTTGACTCCCTTAAAAGACGAAGAGGTGTTCCCCGCCTCCGTTAGTATCATTCTGCCCATCTGCGTCGTGACCCTGGCGGTCACCGCCGCGGTGGGAACGGTTAACCCGGGGCAGGCGCTTCCCTATCTCCTCGGCAGCGCCGCAGGCGGCTTTGCAGCGGGAAAATGGGGACGGAAAATACCCGTTACCTGGCTCCACCGGGGACTGGGCATTCTGATTCTGTGGGGAGGAATTCGATATCTATGCTAAGCAGCTTCCCTGTTTCCCTGGTTGTGGGTACGGTGCTGGGGTTTCTCACCGGACTGGGGGTGGGCGGCGGCAGTTTGCTGATTCTGTGGCTGACGCTGGTGCTGGAACTGCCCCAGCAGACAGCCCGGGGCATCAATCTGCTGTTTTTCCTGCCGTCGGCGCTGATTTCCTGTCTGTTTCGCTGGAAGCAGGGGACCGTCCGGTTTCGGGCGATTTTCCCCGCTGTTCTTGCCGGCTGCGCCGCCGCGGCGGCATTTTCGTTTCTCGGCGTCCGGATGGACCTGGAGCTGTTAAAGAAGCTCTTCGGCGGCTTGCTCATCGCCACAGGCATCCGGGAGCTGACCTACCGGCCAAAATAGCGCCTCACCGCTTCCGGTAGGCGAGATACCCCTCCAGAATCAGAGACGCCGCCACGGCGTCCACCGTTTCCTTCCGCTTTTTGCCGTGGTAATTGTGCTGGGAGAGGATGTTGTGGGCCTCCACCGTGGTGCGGCGCTCGTCCCACATGGCTACCGGCAGGCCGCTGGCTTCCCGGAGCTTGTCCGCAAACTCCCGGCACAGCTCCGCCCGGACGCCCTCGGTTCCATCCATGTTTTTGGGCAGCCCCACCACAATCTCCCCCACCTGGTTTTCCTTTGCCAGACGCACAATGTCCGCAATGGCCTTTTCCGTATTCCGGCTGGGCACCACCGTGGCCGAGCCGACCAGGGTACATAGCAGGTCCGAAATCGCCACCCCTGTGCGGGCGTCGCCGTAGTCGATTCCCATGATTTTCATTTGTCCTTCCTCCTGTCCTTTTTGCCCCTATCATACTACAAATTCCGCAAAAAAGAAAGGAAAAAATAGTTGACTTTCCACCCTTACCATGATAGAATGTTTTTACCTGTGAAAAGGGTTCTTTTTTTGTGCGCCTTTTTCAGCCCCGGGCGGTAATATGTAGTTGACCGCTTCCTAAATTCATCATGGGCGGGGTGATACAGGGAGGCAATTTTAAGGAGGTGCCGTTATGCGCGTGAAAGTCACTTTGAGATGCTCTGAGTGCAAGCAGAGAAACTACAACACCATGAAGAACAAGAAGAACGACCCCGACCGTCTCGAGATGAAGAAGTATTGCAGATTCTGCAAGAAGCACACCGTTCACAACGAGACCAAGTAAGGAGGCCGCAGTCATGGCTGAAGTCAAAAAGGAAAAGAAGGAAAACTGGTTCAAAAGAACCTGGGGTAAGGTTCGCAAGTACTTCCGTGAACTGCGCAGCGAACTGAAGAAGGTCGTATGGCCTACCCCCCGGCAGGTGCTGAAGAACACCGGTATCGTCGCCGCCTGTGTTGTGGCGGTGGGCGTGTTCATCTGGCTGTTCGACTTCGTTGCCCAGATCGGCATTGACGCCCTCATCGGCCTGTTCCACTAAGGTGCGAAGTTATGGCAGAGACTGCAAAATGGTATGTTGTGCATACCTATTCCGGTTATGAAAACACTGTAAAGGCCACCATCGAGAAAACCGTGGAGTCCCGCTCATTGCAGGATCAGATTCTCGCGACCTCCATTCCTCTGGAGACCGTCACCGAGATCACCGAGTCCGGCGCCAGCAAGACCTACGACCGCAAGGTATATCCCGGCTACGTGCTGGTGAAGATGGTTTACAGTGACGACACCTGGCATGTCATCCGGAACATCCGCGGAGTCACCGGCTTCGTGGGAACTTCCAGCAACGATCCCACTCCCCTTACCGACGAGGAAGTCTACGCCATGGGCGTGGAAAAGAAGGAGATTATCGTAAACTACGCAGTCGGCGATACCGTCCGGATTCTGGACGGCCCCCTGTCTTCCTTCACCGGTACCGTGGAAAGTGTGGACATCGACAAGAACGCGGTAAACGTGATCGTATCCATGTTCGGCCGCGAGACCTCCGTCGAGTTCGAGCTCGATCAGGTGGAGGTCGTATCCCAGTAAACGCATCGGATCGATTCTTCGATGGTCACGTGGGAGGGGCGTTTTCCGCCCCGAAAGAAATGCGCGGAGCGCATATTACCACATTTTATTCAGGAGGTGCTTATTATGGCACAGAAAGTCACTGGCATTATCAAACTTCAGATTAACGCCGCTAAGGCAACCGCTTCTCCCCCTGTCGGCCCTGCTCTGGGTCAGCACGGCGTCAACATCGCCGCCTTTATCAAGGAATTCAACGCCCGCACCAAGGACATGGAGGGCTACAAGATTCCCGTCGTCATCACCGTTTACGCTGACCGCAGCTTTACCTTCATCACCAAGACTCCTCCGACCCCCATGCTGATCATGAAGGCCATCAACCTTGACAAGGGTTCCGGCGTTCCCAACAAGACCAAGGTTGGCACCATCACCAAGGCTCAGATCGCCGAAATCGCCAAGACCAAGATGCCTGACCTGAACTGCCCCACTCTGGAGGCTGCTGAAA
>CAMAKJ010000147.1 GCA_945836055.1 uncultured Clostridia bacterium
AGCCAGGGCTTTGAGCGGGTGATGATTTTCTGCAACACCAAGCACATGTGCCAGCGGCTGTGCGACGAATTCCAGCGGGCGGGCCTGGACTGCGAGTGCATCCACGGCGACATCCGCCAGAGCCAGCGGGAAAAAACCATGCAGCGCTACCGGGCCGGCAAGCTGCCTGTGCTCATCGCCACGGACGTGGCCTCCCGGGGCATCGACGTGGACGACGTGGACTGCGTCATCAACTATGACGTGCCAGAGGAAAACGAGTATTACGTCCACCGCATCGGCCGCACCGGCCGGGCGAAGAAAAAGGGCGTGGCCTGGAGTCTGGTGAGCAACTTCCCGGAAAAGGCCAAGCTGGACGAGATCTGCAAATTCTGCAATTTCACCGTTCAGCCCATGGTCATGGACGGCGAGGGAAAGCTGACGCCGGAGGAAGTCAAAGCCCCTGTGACCCCGAAAAGGAGATTCCGTTGAATCCCCGGGAAGCGGGGTTCCTGCTGCTGACCAGCCACTTCGGCGACCCTGACCGGCGGGTGCTCACCGCTGCCCAGCTGCGCACCCTGGCGCTCAGGGTGCGGGACATGGACCGGAGCGAACCAAACCGGGAGCTGCGGCAGCAGGACTTTGTGGATTTGGGCTATGACCGGGAGACCGCCGGGAGAATCTGCAGTCTGCTTTTGGAAACGGATCGGCTGGAAGCCTATCTGAGCCGGGGAAAGCGGATGGACTGCACCCCCGTTACCCGGGTCAGCGAAGGATACCCTCTGATTCTGCGGCAGCGGCTGGGACTGGACAGCCCCGGCTGCCTTTGGCTGAAGGGGGATACGGACATTCTGAACACCCCGGCGGTTTCCCTGGTGGGCAGCCGGGAGCTGCGGGAGGAAAACCGGCGCTTTGCGGAGGCGGTAGGTTACCGGGCGGCGGAGCAGGGCTTGACCCTGGTGTCCGGCAACGCCCGGGGCGCTGACCGGACGGCCCAGGAGGCCTGCCTCGACGCCGGAGGACGGGTCATCAGCGTCGTAGCCGACGAGCTGGGCCGCCAGCCGGTGCGACGAAACCTGCTGTACGTCAGTGAGGAGGACTTTGACGCTCCCTTTTCCGCCCAGCGGGCGCTGAGCCGGAACCGGTGCATTCACGCTTTGGGGCGGATTGTGTTCGTCGCCCAGGCAGAGGCGGGCAGGGGCGGCACATGGGACGGCACAGTGAAAAACCTCCGCTTCGGCTGGAGCAGCGTGGCCTGCTTCCGGGACGGCAGCGAGGCCGCCGCCCTGCTGGAACAGATGGGCGCCTACCTGATCGGCGCCGAGGAGCTGGGGGATTTTGACATTTCTCCGGAACAGACAGCATTATTTTGACCCATGGCGGAATCGCCATGGGTCATTTTGGTGACAGATTCAATGCTGCATATACACCGGACAGCTCCTGGTATAACCCCACCGCGGTGGTGACGCCCAAGTGCTCCGCTTCCGCCAGCAGCGCGTTCAAGTCCTCCGCTGTCCGCCAGAGGGTGAACCGGGCGGCGTCTGCTTCCACGGCGACGGCATAATGGCAGTGAAGGCTTTCCTCCGCAAAGCCCTCCGGGACTGCCGCTCCCGGCGGCAAAGGCGCGAAGGCGGCGCCCTGGGGGGTCAGGGTGATTTCCTCGGCGTCCAGCGCCGCTTCCAGCCAGATTTCCCGCCCCTGCCAGGGGGCAAAATAGGCTTCCGGGGAAACGTGGTGGGGTACAGGCGGCAGAAAGACCGGGCAGGAAAGTCCCCGGGCGTAGGGCTCCGACACGACCACGGGGCAGGGAAGCGCTTCTGCGAGATACTTTGCCAGTTCGGCGGTCTCCGGATATCCCGGGCGCTGCAGGTCCAACAAAACCCCGCCGCAGTCCAGCGCCCCCGTCCGCTCCCGGAGCTGAGCCGCGATTTGCTCCGGATCGTGGTGGAAAATCGGGGTGACATCGTCGAGCATCAGCACCGAACCCGCAGCCAGAATCCGCGGCAGATTGGATAGACCGGTGCAGTATGGGGAAAAATGGCAGGCCATCCAGGCAATTTTCGGCGGCAGACCGGTGTTTTCCCGAATTTCCGCCGCCGTCATGGCAAGATACAGCCGAATTGCCATGGACAAATCCTCCTTTCCGTGGTATAATCTCCCCATACCTTATGATGACTGGGGGAGCGTTATGCCCTTTTCACCGCTACCGGACATCCTGACGGACCGGCTCACCGATTTGACGGAGGAGCTGCTGCTGAAGCGCAATATCCGCCTGCTGATGCTGGATTTTGACAATACCATCGTGCCTTACACCACCGATGTTCCCACGGCGGAAATGGCCGCGTGGCTGCGCCGGATGAACGAATCGGAGATTACCCTGTGCGTCGTCTCCAACAGCCACAAGGACCGGGTGCCCCGGTTCTGCCGGGAATACGGCCTGGGCTGCATCACCCACGCGAAAAAGCCCTTTTCCAGAGGAATCAAAGCCTGCCTTGCCAAATACGGCATTCCCGCAAGCCAGGCGGCGCTGGTGGGGGATCAGATTTACACCGACACCCTGGGCGCCAACTGCGCCGGCGTGACCTCGATTTTGGTGAAAGCCATACACAATCATACCTTCTGGCTGAAGGCACGGCATGTGCTGGAACTGCCATTTATTTTTGCCGCGAGAAAAAGGAGAATAGACAAATGAAAAATCTGGACAAGTATCTGACCCTTCTGGACGGGGAAGTGGACGGCCTGCTGCTGACCTCCCGTTACAGCCGCCATTACGGCGCGGAATTCGACATCGCCGAGGGCGTCGTCATCGTCACGAAGAAGGGCTGCCGCTACTTCACCGACAGCCGCTACATCGAGTCCGCCGAAAAGAACCTGAAGGGCTTTGCGGTTCTGGAAATGACCCGGGCCCACAACTACATTCAGCTGCTCAACGAGGCCATTGCCGACTTTGGCGTCACGGCGCTTGGGTATGAGGAGCGCTACCTCACGGCGGAGGAGTATTTCTACTACGAAAAGAACCTGAACGCCAGACTGGTGCCCTACAACAAGCCCATTTACGACTTCCGGGGCACCAAGGAGGACTGGGAACTGGCGCTGATGCGCAAGGCCCAGGCCATCACCGACAAGGCCTTTGCCGAGGTCGTCACCCGCATTCACCCCGGCATGACTGAGCTGGAGCTCCAGGCGGAGCTGATCTACTGCATGTACAAAAACGGCGGAACGGGGCTGGCCTTTGACCCTATTGTGGTCTCCGGCCCCAACACCAGCCTGCCCCACGGCGTTGCCGGAGAGCGGGTGATTCAGGCGGGCGACTTTGTCACCATGGACTTCGGCGCTTCCTACATGGGCTACTGCTCCGACATGACTCGTACCGTGGCCGTGGGCTATGCCACCGATGAAATGAAGCAGGTATATGACACCGTGCTCAAGGCCCAGCTTGCGGCCATTGCCATTACCAAGGCCGGCGTGCCCGGTCATGACGTGGACGCCGCCGCCCGGAAGGTCATCGCCGAAGCCGGTTACGGCGAATACTTCGGCCATGGCTACGGCCACAGCTTAGGGTTGGAAATTCACGAGAACCCCAGCCCCAATGGCGGGAACAAGGAGCCGCTGCCTGCCCGTGCGGTCTGCTCCGCCGAACCCGGCATCTACCTGCCCGGCAAATTCGGCGTCCGGATTGAGGACGTGACCATCCTCACCGAGGACGGCTGCGAAGTGATTACGGGAAGCCCCAAAAATCTGATGATTCTGTAAAAAAACCGGGAATCCCTCTTGAAAAATACAGATTCTTGCGGTATACTATATGCGCTAGTTTTGTGCATTGAATTCGCCCCCCGCCTTTGGGGAGGTAATTAGGAGGACAAATAGAATGATTTCTGCAGGTGAATTTAGAAACGGCGTTACCTTCGACATGGATGGCAAGGTCATGCAGGTCGTGGAATTCCAGCACGTCAAGCCCGGCAAGGGCGCGGCTTTCGTCCGTGTGAAGATGAAGAACGTCATCACCGGCGCCGTGACCGAGACCAGCTTCAACCCCA
>CAMAKJ010000148.1 GCA_945836055.1 uncultured Clostridia bacterium
CCAAACACGCCAAGGCCATCGTCCTGAAAAATCGCCGGGAGGTCAGGCACTTTTTAGAAGGGCTGTGACGGAAAACCATTGTGCATATCGGCTTAACGCAGCAAACAAGCAAATTGGAATTTGGCGAAGGAAATGCTGAATGCAGAATGCTGAATGAAGGTGTCCGCTTCGCGGACAGGATTTTGAATCATTTCCGAAGGAAATACCTCAGTTTTGCATTTCACATTTCACATTTTACATTCAGCATTCTGGCTCCAGCCAGATAAATCCCGATTTGTCGGGCAGCTGAGTAAAACCGATAAGCACTAAATACATAACAAAAGGCGAACCGCTTTATCGGCGGTTCGCCTTGCTGTTTTCTTACAGGTCGCAGTTGCCCACGGTTCTGGGGAAGGGGAGCACGTCCCGGATGTTGCCCATGCCGGTGAGGTACATGACGCACCGCTCGAAGCCCAGACCGAAGCCGGCGTGGCGGGCGGAGCCGTACTTGCGCAGATCCAGGTAGAAGCCGTAGTCCTCGGCCTTCATGCCCAGCTCCTCAATGCGGTTTTTCAGGATGTCGTAATTGTCCTCACGCTGGCTGCCGCCGATGATCTCGCCGATACCGGGGACCAGGCAGTCCATGGCAGCCACAGTCTTGCCGTCGGGATTCAGCTTCATGTAGAAAGCCTTGATCTCCTTGGGGTAGTCGGTGACGAACACAGGCTTCTGGAACACCTTTTCCGTCAGGTAGCGCTCGTGCTCGGTCTGCAGATCGCTGCCCCAGTGGACGGGGTACTCAAACTGGTCGTTGTGCTGTTCCAGCAGCGCCACGGCGTCGGTGTAGGTGATGCGGCCGAATTCGTTGTGCAGCACGTTGTGCAGCCGGTCCAGCAGCCCCTTGTCCACAAATTCATTGAAGAAATTCATTTCTTCGGGAGCATGCTCCAGAACGTAGGAGATGATATACTTGATCATGGCCTCCGCCAACTCCATATCGTCCTCCAGGTCGGCAAAGGCGATTTCCGGCTCGATCATCCAGAACTCGGCGGCGTGGCGGGTGGTATTGGAGTTCTCCGCCCGGAAGGTGGGGCCGAAGGTGTAGATGTTCCGGAAGGCCATGGCGAAGGTCTCGCCGTTGAGCTGGCCGGATACGGTCAGGTTGGTGGGCTTACCGAAGAAGTCCTGGCTGAAATCCACCTTGCCGTCCTCGGTTTTGGGCACGTTGTTCAGGTCCAGAGTGGTGACCTGGAACATTTCGCCCGCGCCCTCGCAGTCGGAGCCGGTGATCAGGGGCGTATGGACGTACACAAAGTCCCGGTCCTGGAAGAACTGGTGGATAGCCATGGCAGCCAGGCTGCGGACGCGGAACACCGCCTGAAAGGTATTGGTGCGGGGGCGGAGATGGTCGATGGTGCGCAGGAACTCCATGGAATGGCGCTTGGGCTGCAGGGGATAGTCGCCGGTGGAAGGGCCTTCCACGTCGATGCTCTCCGCCTGAATCTCAAAGGGCTGCTTGGAATCGGGGGTCAGAACCAGCTTGCCCCGGATGATAAGGGCGGCGCCGATGTTGATTTTGGAAATCTCCTGAAAATTGGGCAGGGCATCGCTGTACACAACCTGCACCGGGTTAAAATAAGTACCGTCATTCAGGACGATGAAGCCGAACTGCTTGCTGCCGCGGCGGTTTCGTACCCAGCCGCCGACGCGCACTTCCTTGCCGGCATAGTCTTCCGTATGTTTGAACAGTTCACGGACGGTGGTCAGATTCATAATGGGTCCCTCTCTTGCAAAAAATATAGTTTAGTATACGTCAATTCGGGAAAATTTACAAGAGGAAAATGAACTTTTTGTGAAATATCGCGAAAATAAGAAATTCTTAAGTGTACATCCCTGCCGCTTTGTGCTACAATGTGGAGAGCTTCGGGAAAGGAGAAGTTTTCCATGGGTCGTTTTTCAGGCAAACAGGCGGTAAAGGAGCGGCGGAAAGTGGGATTTTTCGCGGTTCCGCTGTCCTTTTTTCTGACGGAAGTGTTTGCCTTCTTCTTTTTATCCCTGGACACCGAGGATTTTCAGTGGGCGCAGCTCTGGCCGCTGGCCTTTGGGGCACTGTGGGCGGCGATTCTCAGCGGCATCGTTCGGCTGTTCCCGGTGAAAATCGGGCGGGTGGTCTATGGCATTTTGTATTTTGCCACTGCGGTGTACGCCGCCGTGGAGACGGGGTACTTTTATCTGTTTTCCGAGATGATGTGGCTGTCGGATTTCCGGTATGCTTCCGAGGGCTCGGACTATTTTTCCGTGCTGCTGAGCTACCCCGCAGGATGGTGGCTGGGACTGGCGGCGCTGGCGGCCCAGGGGGTTCTGATGCTCCGGCATTTTCCCAGCTGGACGCGGGGCTGGCTGCCAAAGACAGCCGCGGCGTCGGTGGCCCTGGCGGCGGCTGTGGGGGCGGCGCTGCTGCCGGAGGCGGTGTTTTTGCAGGACGGAAGCGTCCAGTATGCCGGTTCCGATTACGGCAGAGCCCAGTCCAACCAGGCCGCCTACGACAATATGTTCAACGCCCACCGGCTTTACCAGGTCTGCGGACTGTACCAGACCCTGGGAAAGGACATCTACCGCCACGGCATTTACCCCATGACGCCTGGGTACGCCCTGGCGCAGAAGGCGGGAAAAGCGGAGATTCGCGCCTATTTTGACGCCCGGGAGGAGGCTGGGAGCAACGAAATGACCGGCCTTCTGAAGGACAAAAACGTGGTTCTGGTGCTGATGGAATCCATGGACGACTGGATGATCGGCGAGCATACCCCCACGCTGGAAAAGCTCATGAGCGAAGGCATCAACTTTACCCACTTCTATACGCCCGGCTACGGCGGCATCCGCACCTTCAACACGGAGTTCTGCATCAACACCGGCTCTTTTCTAAGCAGTCAGGGCGGGTACGCCTTCGACTACGTGACCAACAGCTACCGGCAGTCCCTGGCAAGCCTGCTGACGAAAGAAGGGTACAGCGCCAAGACCTTCCACTATAACGACCCGTCCTTTTACAGCCGGGGGGTATTTTCTCCCGCCATGGGGTATTCCGAGTATGTCTGCTACGCTGACTTCATCGGTGAAGACGAGGAAGACCTGCTCTACGACGACCAGCTGCTGTTTGACAATCCCGGCCTGAAGGACCGCTTCTTCCGGGAGGGGCCAACGTTGAATTTCATCATCACCCGATCCGCCCACCTGAGCTACAAGTACAATGAGGTTTTAAGCTACTGGGCGCTGAAAAAATACCCGGAGTTCCGGAACCTGACGGACAACGAGGAGACCAATTGCGCCCTGCTGAAGGCCAGGCTGGTGGACGACCTGTTTGCCCGTCTGCTTTCTGAGCTGGAGGAGGCGGGGCAGCTTGACAACACGGTTATCATCGGCGTCACCGACCACTATACCTACGGCTATAAGGACGAGCAGTCCCTGCTGGCCCTTTCCGGGGTGGACGAGCCGCTGCTGCTGGAAAAGACGCCCTGCTTCATCTGGAGCGCGGATCTGCAGCCCATGGAGGTGGACAAGACTCTGAACACCGCCGACCTGCTGCCAACGGTTCTGAACCTGCTGGGGGTGGACAGCCCCTACGACTACATAGGCCATGACGCTTTTGACCCCGCCTATTCCGGCTATGCCCTGTTTTCCGACGGCAGCTGGATTGCGGGGGACGTGGCCTATGACGCTGGCACGGAGCAGGCCCTCAGCCTGAATGGCGGCACGGCAGAGGTCAGCGAAGAAACCCTGGCACAGATGGCAGAAAAAACAGAGCAGTTCGTGCGGATCAACAACCTGATTCTGGATACGGACTACTATAAAAAGGCCACCGCGTCCAAAGCAAAATAACAAACGCCCTGCCGGGAAACCAAACACGTTCCGGCGGGGCTTTCTGTATAGGAAAGAAAAATTGCAATTTGTGCACCTAACGTGATCGGCCTACGGCCGACGCAATGCTGCGC
>CAMAKJ010000149.1 GCA_945836055.1 uncultured Clostridia bacterium
GTTGAACATGCCGGTTTTCCACAGCAGAATGCCCACATACCCAGGCATCGCCCAGGGGAACATGAGAATGGTTTTGTAGAGCTTGCGCAGCCGCAGTTTTTTCACGTTCAGCAGATTCGCCAGAGTGAAGGCAATGACCAGCTGCAGCGCCATGTTCACCGCCGTCCAGAGAATCGTCGCCAGCAGCGCGGACAGGAAGCCGGAGTCAAAGACGAACAGCGCCCGGATGTAGTTGTCCAGCCCAACGATGGTGAAGTCGAACCAGTGATACACGTTCATGTTGGTCAGGCTGATGTACCCAGTGTAAAGAATGGGGAAAACCACCATCAGCCCGATAAGGATCAGCGATGGCGCCGACCAGGCGTAGGATTTCAGGGTATCCCTGCGCTTTTTACTCATAAAAAAGCCCTCTTACTGCATACCGGCAATCAGATTGTCCGCCTGCTCCAGCGCCGACTGGAAACTCTCGTCAATATCCTTGCCGGACAGGTTTACGTCGGTGAGCAGATTGCTGACCACCGTCCACATCACGTCCATTTCCGGGATGTTGGGCATGGGGACGGCAATTTCCGCCGTGGCGCGCATGGCTTGCACCAGTTCGTCCCCCGCCACCTGAGGATCGTCATAGCAAAGGGCGTTGGCTGGGGCGCAGCCGCTGGCCAGCGCCAGAGCGGTGCCCACCGCCGGGTCTGTCAGCGCGGCGAGCAGGGTTTTCACCGCCTCCGTCTTGTTCTCTGCGGCGTATTTGAGGACATGAACGCCCTGCACGCCGGAGTAGGGTGCCAGCGCCTGCCCGGTGGAATCCACCGTGGGCATAGGGGCAATCCCCAGATCAATTCCTGCTTCTCTGGCAGAGGGCACCATCCAGGGGCCGCCGATGGTAGCATCCGCCTTGCCCTCCAGGAACAGGGTGTTTACCGTGTTGTACTCGGTTTCCCCGGGCATCAGCTTTACAAATTTCAGGTGGTAGGAAAGGGCGTCCTTTACCGCCTGAGGATTCGGGAAGGGAGTACCGCTTTCATCGATGATGGAACCGCCGAAGCCGTGAATCCAGGCGGCGGAATAGTAGGCGGTGCTGTGCTGCTCCACAAAGCCGTAGCGCCCCCGGCCGGTGTTGTTCTCCATGTAAGTATAGAGTTCCTCGGTGGTGGAGGGCACTTCCCCGTCCTGCATATAGCGGCGGTTGTACATAAACAGCAGCGTCTCAAAGTACAGCGGAAGCTGGTACAGGGTATCCTTGTAAGCGGCGGCGTCCAGGGTCATGGGCAGGTAATGTTCCAGAGCCCCGTCTTCCAGCAGCGGTTCGATGGGAGCCAGAATGCCCATCTCGGCAAAAACACCGATTTTGTCATGGGCAAAGATAAATAAATCCGGGGCGGCGCCGGGATCGTTGCCCACCAGCTTCAGAGAATCCGTCAGGCTGGTTTTCTTCTCGAATTCGATTTCCAGGTCCGGCACCGACTGAGAAAGATACGCCTCCAGGGTGGCAATGACGGCGTCCTCCTTGTCATGCCAGATTACCAGTTTGTTTGTATCGGCAGGGTTTGCCGCTTGCGCGCCGCAGGCCGTCAGCCCCAGCAGCATACAGGCGCACAGAGTGGCTGCAATCAACCGTTTCATACAGGCTCCTCCTTTGGAGATTGGGAAGCGGGCACACGGCTGCCGTGTGCCCGCTTTGGAATCATGGTATCACTTCTTTTTCTTCCTGGCAAGCACGATCGCCGCGCCGCCGCCCAGCACCACAACCGCGGCGACAATGCCGGCGATCAGGCCGGTATGGCTGGCGACTGCCTCCGGCTCAGCGGGGGCTTCCGTGGCCGTGGCGGGCGCTTCGGTGGTTTCCGGCGTGGTTTCCACGGGAGCGGCCCCGGCGGCAGGCTCCTCATAGCTCACTGCCGCGTTTTCAGCGTCGGTCACGACGACCCAGATATCCTTGCCTGCCTCGACGGACAGGTCGGTGGTCTGAACCGTGCCCTCATTGCCGTTGATAATAACGGAGTTGATCCAGCCGGGAACCTGGATGGTGTACCAGTCGCCGTCCAAAGTCAGCGCTTCACCGGGCCAGGAAGAAAACGCGTTGGTGCCGTCGGGCGCGGACCAGGCCCAGCAGCAGGGAGCTTCCCAGTCGGCGGGCACCTGGGCGTAAACGGTGATGTTGTCCACGGCCTTGTTGGGGTCCTCGTAGCTCAATTCGTAGGTCAAATCCTCGTAGACGGTGATCCAAAGCTCCTTGGCCTCGATGGAAATGTCCTCGGTCTGAACAGAGCCTTCATTGCCGTTCACAATCAGGGAGTTGACCCAGGTGGGCACCTTTCCGGTGAACCAGCCGTCCTCGCCTTCCTTCATCGCCGCGCCGGGCCAGGCCTCAAAGGCGTTGGTGCCGTCGGGCGCCGACCATGCCCACAGGTTCACGGTTTCCCAGGACAGGGGAACGTAGGCATGGACGACGAATTTTTCCACATACGCAGGAATCTCACCCCGCAGCTGCGCCTCATAGGAAACGGAAGCGGTCGCGTCCTCCGCCACCGTGATCCACACTTCCTTGCCGGCCTCCACAACAATTCCGTCGGTCTGAACGGCGGCATCGGTACCCTGGTTGGCGTCTACGATGACGTTCTGGACAAAGCCAGGGACATAGATGTAATACCAGCCCTCTGCCAGAGGCTCCATCTCTTCCCCCGGCCAGGCGGCGAAGGCGTTGGTACCGTCGTCTGCCCAGGCCCAAGCGTGAGGCGCATCCCAGCCCTCGGGTACCTTGACCACAACGGGTACCATTTCGTCATCTTCCGCGGCGAAGACCGTCAAGGATAACATGGACATCATGAGCAAAACGGAAACAAAAATTGCGATTGCCTTTTTCATGTTTTTCCCTCCTGTTTATTGGTTTCTGAACTCAATATAACACCGGCTTTGTATCCGGTCAACCGATTTTCACGAAAGCAATTTCCTTCTATTTGACAGCAAAATAGCCAATTTTATATTCGCTGATTTGGGCATTAACACTGTATAAACCGGGAATTATGGCAGCAGGTTTCCGTTAGCTTTTTCGTTCAGTCCTTATGGATAAGGAAAGTAATTTCGTATTTTGTTTCTCGGGATGAAAGATCTTTCCGCTGAACCTAAATCGGTAAGTCACAGCAAAACATGGCACTGAATTGTTCGCCAATCTTTTTTAGAACGGTCATGTACTTGCCCTCCCGCGCGGCAACTTTATGGAGGCTCATATCCATCCAGTCGCACTCATTTGGGATACATACCAGATTATCAAAGGATGTCGTGCCTTCATTCGTCATTTCCGGAAGATCAAAGAAATTAGCTATCCCAGATAAACACCATATCCCACGCTGCTATCCCGGAGTGGTATAGCATTTCCGTTTGAGAACGACGTGCTTGATTACCATCTCAGCCGCTTATATACATTCTGAAAAGGAAAAACAAGCCACCTGGCAGATCACTCGTCTAGGTAGCTTGTCTGGTCTCAGTTTTGTCCGGCTTAATCTTGTAAGCCATGCTCTCCATGATCTTCTACCATATCTCCGGGAATACCGTGCATATTGACCGGATTCTCTACGGCAGGAGAGATTACCTGTCGATTCTGCTTGGTGCGGAATTGACGGAAAAATCTGAATAAAGGAATCCCATAGTTTTCTTCCAGGAAAGGGGAGAGAACTATGGGAGATTCTTGTTTGGGAGTATCAACAACCTGCCGCCCTCAGATGCCAGCAGGAACTGAGTGATGATGGAATAGCGATTACAGGGAATTGCTATAATACCGTCTCATATACGACCGCCTCAAAGGGCCTCAGGACGCTCTGGGCACGATCTTGATAATTGGAAATCAAAATCTCCGCGTCTTTTGACAACAGCGGGCACTCCACTTCGTGATCCGCAAAATTGCAGATCACAGTGAGCTTGACACCGTCAAGGGTTCGTTCATATGCAAATACATCCGGATCTTCTT
>CAMAKJ010000150.1 GCA_945836055.1 uncultured Clostridia bacterium
TTTCCTCAACAGCAACAGCCACGGAGACGGTCATACCGACCATGGGGTTGTTGCCCGCGCCCAGGAAGCCCATCATTTCCACGTGGGCGGGGACGGAGGAGGAGCCGGCGAACTGGGCGTCGGAGTGCATACGGCCCATGGTGTCGGTCATGCCGTAGGAAGCGGGACCGGCAGCCATGTTGTCAGGATGCAGGGTACGGCCCGTGCCGCCGCCGGAGGCCACGGAGAAGTACTTCTTGCCCTGCTCGATGCACTCCTTCTTGTAGGTGCCGGCAACGGGGTGCTGGAACCGGGTGGGGTTGGTGGAGTTGCCGGTGATGGACACGTCCACGCCCTCCAGGTGCATGATGGCCACGCCCTCGCGGACGTCGTCAGCGCCGTAGCAGCGGACGTTGGCCCGCTCGCCCTCGGAGTAGCGGACCTCGCGGACCACGGCCACCTCGCCGGTGGCGTAATCGAACTGGGTCTGGACGTAGGTGAAGCCGTTGATGCGGCTGATGATCTGGGCGGCGTCCTTGCCCAGGCCGTTCAGGATGACCCGCAGGGGCTCCTTACGGGCCTTGTTGGCGGAGCGGGCAATGCCGATGGCGCCCTCGGCGGCGGCGAAGGACTCGTGGCCGGCCAGGAAAGCGAAGCACTTGGTCTCGTCCCGCAGCAGCATGGCACCCAGATTGCCGTGACCCAGACCGACCTTGCGGTCCTCGGCAACGGAGCCGGGGATGCAGAAGGCCTGCAGGCCGATACCGATGGCCTCAGCAGCCTCGGCGGCGGTCTTGACGCCCTTCTTCAGCGCGATGGCGGCGCCCACGCAGTAAGCCCAGGCGACATCCTCAAAGCAGATGGGCTGAATGCCCTTGACGATCTCATAGGGATCAAAGCCCTTGGCCTGGCAGATTTCCCGGCACTCTTCCACGGAGTTCAGGCCGTACTGAGCCAGGACGCCGTTGATCTTGTCAATCTTTCTTTCGTAACCTTCAAACAAAGCCATTGCAGCGTCCTCCTCTTATTCCTTGCGGGGATCGATGTACTTGGCAGCGTTCTCGAAACGGCCGTAGTGACCCTTGGCCTTCTCCAGAGCGGTGTTGGCATCGTCGCCCTTCTTAATGAAGTCCATCATCTTGCCCAGATTGATGAACTCGTAGCCGATGATCAGGTTATCCTCGTCCAGAGCGCAGCGGGTTACATAACCCTCGGCCATCTCCAGATAACGGGGGCCCTTCGCCTTGGTGGCAAACATGGTGCCAACCTGGCTGCGCAGGCCCTTGCCCAGATCCTCCAGAGAAGCACCCACGGCGAGGCCGCCCTCGGAGAAAGCGGACTGGCTGCGGCCGTAAACGATCTGCAGGAACAGCTCACGCATGGCGGTGTTGATGGCGTCGCACACCAGGTCGGTGTTCAGCGCCTCCAGAATGGTCTTGCCGATGAGAATTTCGGCAGCCATGGCGGCGGAGTGGGTCATGCCGGAGCAGCCGATGGTCTCCACCAGAGCCTCCTCGATGACGCCGTCCTTCACGTTCAGGGTCAGCTTGCAGGCGCCCTGCTGGGGAGCACACCAGCCGATACCGTGGGTAAAGCCGCTGATGTCCTTGATTTCCTTGGCCTGAACCCATTTGCCCTCTTCGGGAATGGGAGCGGGGCCGTGATAGGCGCCCTTGGCCACGGAGCACATATTCTGTACTTCTGCACTATAAATCATGGCAAATTTCCTTTCTTTCAAAAGACGCATTCGTCTTTGGATTTACTTTTCCGGAAACCCGGAGCTTCACTCATACATTATACATGCCGCCGGGAAAAATGTCAATTCCCCGGCGGCAAAATCATTCGGTTTTTCAAATCCGCTTCAGCGGATGGGAGTTATCCTGGGCGATGAGCAGATCGGTGATGATGTCGTTGCTGACCAGATACCCCTTGGGCGTCAGCACCCAGCGGCCGGAGTCGTTCTGGGTGGCCTGGAACAGGCGGCGGCGCTTTTCCAGCACCTCCTCCAGGGGGGTGAAGGGCAGCAGGAACAGCTTTTCATACTCCGCCGCGCTGATGCCGAGACTGGTGCGCAGACGGAGCATCAGGTATTCTCCCGCACGCTCCCGCATGGGGATTTCCTGCAGGTCTTCCATGATGTCGCCCCCGTCCCGGATGGCGGCGATGTATTCCTGCAGATCCCGCTTCAGGGTGAACCGCTTTCCGGCAAAGTCGGAGCTGGCGCTGGGGCCGAAGCCCAAATATTCTCCGCCTGTCCAATACTTCATATTATGCCGGGAATACAGCCCCTTCCGGGCAAAGTTGGAGATTTCATACTGCCGGAAGCCCCGGTTTCTCAGCGCCTCCACGGCGGCAAGGTACATGTCCGCCTGGGTGTCGTCATCGGGCAGGTTCAGCATTTCCTTGTATTCACAGAAGGGGGTGCCCTCCTCAATTTTCAGGGCGTAGCAGCTGATATGCTCCGGATTTAAGCGCAGGACGTTATCCAGGGTTTCCTGCCAGTCCTGCAGATCCTGTCCCGGCAGGCCGTACATGAGGTCGATGGACACATTGCGGAAGCCCGCCTTGCGGATGCGCTGGTAGGCGGTGACGGCCTGGGCGTAGGTGTGGGGGCGGCCCAGCTTTTTCAGAATTTCATCGTCGTCGGACTGAACGCCCAGACTGATCCGGTTGAAGCCCTCGGCGTAGAGCCGGTGGAGCAGCCGGTCGGACACGGAGTCGGGATTGCACTCCACGGAGATTTCCGCGTCGCTCACCACGTCGAAATTCCGGCGGATGGTGGTGAGAATCACGGCCAGGCCGTCGGCGCCGAAGAAGGAGGGGGTGCCGCCGCCGAAGTAGATGGTGTCCACCTTATACCCGGGGGCCAGCTCACCGGCTTCCTTAATATGGTCGCACACCGCGTCCAGATAGCCGTCCAGGAGCTTGTCGTCCTTGGTGGCCATGGAGTAGAAGTCGCAGTACTGACACTTGCTGCGGCAGAAAGGAACGTGAATATACAGCCCCAAAGGGGTTTTGTTGGCGCGTTTGTTGAGAATGGGCATGAGATACCTCCGGGTGTTGAGAGTGTGGCAGGGGGTGAGGGGAGCGCTGATTCAGTGAGGAATTAGGCGTTAGAAGTGAGGAATTGACTGCTTACTCGGGTGTATTCCGCCTCTGTGCAGAGCATTCTGGCTGCCAAAACCATATTTCTCACCTGTAACGTTCAGTCTTCGTCCAGCTTGAGGACGGCCATAAAGGCTTCGCTGGGGACGGACACCGTGCCGAAGGTGCGCATCCGCTTTTTGCCTTCCTTCTGCTTTTCCAGCAGCTTCTTCTTTCGGGTGATGTCGCCGCCGTAGCACTTGGCCAGTACGTCCTTGCGCAGAGCCTTGATGGTTTCCCGGGCGATGATCTTGCCGCCGATGGCCGCCTGAATGGGAATCTCAAACTGGGCTCTCGGGATGTTCTCCTTCAGCTTTTCGCAGATTTTCCGGGCCCGGGGGTAGGCGTTGTCGGCGAAGAGGATGAAGCTCAGAGCGTCCACAATCTCGCCGTTGAGCAGAATGTCCAGCTTCACCAGACGGCTGGGACGGTAGCCGATGAGCTCATAGTCCAGACTGCCGTAGCCCCGTGTGCGGGACTTGAGGGCGTCAAAGAAGTCGTAAATGATCTCGTTCAGGGGCATTTCGTAGTGCAGCTCCACCCGGCTGGCGTCCAGATAGACCATGTCCTTGAATTCGCCCCGTCGGTTCTGGCACAGCTCCATGATGTTGCCCACATAGTCCTGGGGGGCGATGAGACTGACCTTGGCGAAGGGCTCCTCCGCCAGCTGGATTTCCATGGGGTCGGGGTAGTCCAGGGGCGTGTAGACGTACATGGTTTCCCCGTTGGTTTTCGTCACCCGGTAGACCACGTTGGGGGCGGTGGTGATGAGGTCCAGATTGTATTCCCG
>CAMAKJ010000151.1 GCA_945836055.1 uncultured Clostridia bacterium
ACATGGTCGCCGATCACCGTGGTTTCGCCCACCACAATGCCGGTGCCGTGGTCGATGAAGAAGTATTTGCCGATGGCTGCGCCGGGGTTGATGTCGATGCCTGTGACGCTGTGGGCGTGCTCCGTCATGATTCTCGGCAGCATGGGCACCTTCAGGGTGTACAGCACATGGGCCAGCCGGTACACGGTGATGGCAAAGAGCCCGGGGTAGCAGAAGATGATTTCGTCGATGCTGGATGCCGCCGGGTCGCCGTCGTAGAAGGCCTCGGCGTCGGTCTGGGCAACCGCCCGGATGCCGGGAATCGCCCGGAAGAACTGAAGGCTCAGCTCCTGGGCTTTTTCCTGAGCCTCCTGCTCCGTCATGGAGCAGCGCAGGGCAATGGCGATCTGCTTGTTGAGATTGTACATCACGTCCTCGATGAGCATGGACAGGTTGTGCTTGGTATTGTAGATGCGGTAGGCTTTGTCCCGGGAGGAGCCGGGGTAGACGATGCGGAAGAGCTTGCCGATCATGTCGATGACCACGGCCTTGTCCGGATGCTGGAAGGGGTCGAGCTTGTCAATGTCCCGCCCGTTGCGGTAGTCCTCCAGAATGCTGTCCACAATGCCCTCGATTTCCTGTTCGATGGGGGTCATAGGTATCCCTCCTCTTATTTCTTCGTTCAGTTTAGCATATGCCGACGGCAATGTCAATGAAACACGCGGGCACTTTTCCTCTTGCTTTTCTTCCGTGTATCAGGTATAATCGTTCCAAAATCTTTCAAACTCAGGAGGAACTCCCATGGAGAACGAAGAAATGGAAGAAAGCGGCATTCTCACCCTCACCGACGAGAACGGCCAGGACGTGGATTTTGAGTACCTGGACTGCCTGACCTACGAGGACAAGGAATATCTCATTCTGATGCCCGCCGACGACCCGGCCACCGAGATTGTGATTCTGGAGGTAGTGCCGGTGGACGAGGAGAACGAAAACTACCTCGCCGTGGAGGACGAGGCGATTCTGGACGCGGTGTACGGCCTGTTCAAGGAGAAGTACAAGGACATTCTGACCTTCGAGGAAGAATAAGAAGGACGGCGGCCGGGCGGGCCGCCGCTCTTATTTTCCGTCGCCAAGGGCGATATCCCGCACCACTTCTCCCGCCAGAATCAGCCCCGCCGCCCCCGGTACGAAGGCCACGCTGCCGGGAATCTGCCGCTTTCCCAGAGCGGCGGCTTCTTCCTCCCAGCCGGTGGGGGTGAGCGCCTCTTCTTTGGAATAGACCACCTTCAGATGCCGGATGCCCCGCTTGCCCAGCTCCCTGCGCATGACCCGGGCCAGGGGGCACATGGAGGTTTTGGAGATGTCCGCTACCTCAAACTGGGAGGCGTCCAGCTTGTTGCCCGTGCCCATGCAGCTGATGATGGGCACGCCCACGTCGTGCGCCTGCTGCACCAAAGCCAGCTTGCCGGTGACGGTGTCGATGGCATCCACGACGTAGTCATATTGGGAAAAATCAAAGGTTCCGGCGGTGTCCGGGGTGTAGAATAGGGGGTAGGTGCGCACCACACAGTCTGGGTTGATGTCCAGTACCCGGCGTTTCCCGGCTTCGACCTTGGGCATTCCCACCGTGGAATGGGTGGCCAGAATCTGCCGGTTCAGGTTGGAGACGCTGACGGTATCGTTGTCGATGAGGTCCAGCTGACCGATGCCGCTGCGGGCCAGGGCTTCCAGGGCATAGCCGCCCACGCCTCCAAGACCAAACAGCGCTACCCGGGCGCGCTGCAGCTGCGCCAGCGCTTCGGCGCCCAGGAGCATTTCCGTGCGGATGAATTGTTCACGCATATGGGTTCCCTCCGAAGAATATCTGACTGTGTTATATCATGCCCGAAAACCAAAGTCAATGGCGCAGCCGGCAGGGGACGCGGGGAAAAACCCCTAGTCCTGCCGTTTTTTTCCGGAAAATAAGTTGCTTTCTGCGCCGGGTTTGCTATAATAGACCCACGGCGTCGGAAGACGCGGTATATTGTTTCAGGACGGACACGGCTGCCTGCCGCGCTGTATAATACTGATATTCAATGAAACTGTTCAATTGAAGTGAACAGTTTAATATGAAGATCATATGAGACGTGTTTTCGTGATTTTCTATCGTGAAAATCACGAAAACGGCAACGCCGTAGGGCGGTGCCCTCCTGATAAAAATGCAACATTTTTATCAGGAAATAGTATTAAGAAAGGAATCCCGGTATGCGGAAAAAAGGTTATCGATTTTTAGCGGCGGCGCTGTGCATGCTCACTGTGGGACAGCTGCTTGCCGGATGCGGGGAGAAGAGGGAAGCGGCCGTCACCGAGCAGCCGGCGGCGGAGACTACAGAGGCTACCGTCCCTGCTACGGTTCCCGCCGACGGCAACCCCAACGACGTAACCTGCAAGGGCAGCTACACGGCGGACAGCGTCAACGCTTCCGCGGTGGCCGCCACCCTTGGAGACGAGAAGCTGACGGTTGGACAGCTCCAGGCCTACTATTGGATGGAGGTCGCCTCCTACCGGCAGGCGGCGCACGAGACGGCTCCGGACTTTGACAGGCCCCTGGACACCCAGGCCTGTGAGATTGACGACAGCGTTGCCAGCTGGCAGCAGTTTTTTCTGAAGCGGGCGCTGACCACCTGGCATACTGCCCAGGCTCTGGCGCTGCAGAGCGTGGAGGAGGGCCTCCCCACGGAGGAGGCCTACCAGCCGGACATGGAGAAGCATGAGGAAATCATGACCGGCATGCCCGCCACGGCTTACCTCTACGGCTACAATAACAATTATCGGATCAACACCCTGCACCAGCAGTTCCTGGACGACATTCCCCAGATGCTGAGCACGCTGGCGCAGGAAAACGGCCTTGCCGACGCATCTGCCTTGGCGAAGGACATTGCCGGCACGTCGGCGGAGGATCTGGCTTCTTATGTGGAGCTGTACAATCTGGGCTATATGTATTATACCGCGCTGAGCTACTATCTCGATCCTACCCAGGAAGAGGTGGAAGCGTACTTCGCGGAACATGAGGCGGAGTATGCCCAGGCGGGCGTTACCCGGGACGGCGGAAAGCTGGTGGACATCCGTCACATTCTGACAGCGGACGGGGAGACGGCAGCCCAGGCGCTGGTGGAGGAATACGAGGCCAATCTGAAAAAGAACCGCAGCCGGGCCAACAAAACCACCGAGGACGCGATTTTCGCGGAGCTTGCCAACAAGAACTCCCAGGACAACGGCTCGGCGCTGGACGGCGGACTGTATCAGAAGCTGCACAAGGGAGAGCTGACCCCGGTGCTGGATGACTGGTGCTTTGACCCGGCGCGGCAAAGCGGCGACGTGGCGGTGCTTCAATCCGACGCGGGGTATCATGTGGTCTTTTTCAAGGGCAGCACCGACATCGGGTACGCCACCGCCCGGGAGGATCTGATCGCCCGCATGGGCTGGGAGAAGATCAACGAGGCGAGGCAGAAGTATCCCTGCAAAATCGATTACAGCGCCATCACCCTGGGCACGGCGGCCCAGAGCGTTCCTGTGACCGCGGCGGATCTGCTGTACGCCGACGTGGGGCACCAGCGTTATCCCGAGGTTCAGCTGTACCTGCAGCAGGACTACCCCACCACCATGTACGGCAGGTATAAGATCACGTCCCACGGCTGCGGCATCACCACCATGTCCATGCTGGCGACCTACATGGCCGACACGGAGCTGACGCCCCCGGAGATGTGCGCGCGCTACGGCGGCTACTGCTACCAGAACGGCACCGACGGGAGCCTGTTCTCCACGGCGCCTGCGGAGCTGGGCTTCTATCTGCGGGAGAAGACCTACAAGCCCATGGAGGCCGAGGAGGCCATGAAGGAGGGCTATGTGGTGGT
>CAMAKJ010000152.1 GCA_945836055.1 uncultured Clostridia bacterium
TATGAACAGATAGAAGGCCAGATCCGGAACCTTTGGGTGATGGAGAAAGCGTAAATAGCCAAAGGCACAGCGGGAAGCCAAGCGGCTTTCCGCTAGGTTTTCTTCTGACGCAGGACGTAGAAATACGCGCTTTTGTAATCCCCAAGCTCCCGGAAACAGATTTCCAGGTTGGGAATTGTCAGCTTCGGGTAGACAGTTTCCACAGCCTGCAGGCACCGGGCAGCTTCGGCGTATTCCTTCCGTGCCATGTAAACCTGACCCATCAGCAGGCACCAGCGGGGCGCGGCGTGATCCTCCGCCGCTTCCAGAAGATGCGCCGCCCGCTCCGTCTCACCCCGGGACAGGGCGTCCTGACTCCGAAGCAGCAGCGCTTCGTCCATATTGGGGAGTGTAACGCAAGCGCCGGAGCGGCACAGCAGCAGAAGCCTGCGCCGCTCCAGTTCTTTTCCGCAGTAGGGGGCGTTTCCGATTGCCTCCGCCGTGTTTTCCAGCAGCTCCCGGGCGTATGGCTCTTTTCCATCGCCGATGGCCTGCTCCGCCAGGTTCAGCAAAGTGACCGATTCCAGCAGCTGCCGCTCCCGGTCGTAGGTTTCGTCCGGGGCACGGTAGCCGGACAGCGCCTGCTTTACGCCCGCAAAATCCCCCTCGTCAAACAGCTGTCGGGCCTTCGCCATCACCGCCTGGTTGGGCGAACACACCGCCGTCTCCTCCAGAAAGTAGCTCACCGGCTTTCCCAGCCGAGCGGCGAGGTACTGAAGCGTCCCCATGGACGGCCGGGCAGCGCCGTTTTCGATACGGGACAGCATATTCCGGGTAATTTCCTCCCCGCACAGCGCCCGCTGGGACAGCCCCGCCTCCATCCGCGCCTGACGCAGCTTTTCTCCAAGCTCCATGGATTTCCCCTCCAAAAAGGTAATTGCAATTTACCCTACTATAGCACAATGCCGGACGCTTTTCCAGCGTTACAAAAATTTCATTTGCTATTTGCGGGGATATGGGTTATAACTGAAGTATACCAAAGATGGAAACGGAGAGGGATTATGGACATCCGAAATACCCGCCAACTGAAAGAATTCGCCGCCCAGCGGCTGGGAAACGCCCGGGAAGGGCAGAAAATCGTCCTGATTTATACGGGGATTGCCCTGGCTGTGACCGCGCTGGTAACCATTGTCAATTACTGCCTGGGACTTCGCATCGACCGGACCTCGGGCCTTGGCAGCATGGGCACCCGCTCCATGCTCTCCACGGTGCAGACCCTGCTCCCCATTGCCCAGTCGCTGTTTCTGATGTGCCTGGAATTGGGGTATCTGTCTGCCATGCTTCGCGTTGCCCGGGGACAGTACGCTTCCCCCAACGGCCTGCGGCTGGGCTTTGACCGGTTCTGGGTGCTGCTCCGGTGCAAGCTGCTCCAGGGACTGATCTATTTCGGCATCGGAATAGCCAGCGTTTATGCCGCGACGATGGTTTACGTGTTTTCCCCCCTGTCCGCCTCTGCCATGGAACTGCTTACCCCCATGATTTCCGCCGCGGCGGCGTCCGGGGAGACTGCCATCACCCTGGATGATGCAGCCTACGTCCAGCTGATGTCCGCCATGACTCCTGCGCTGATTCTCTGCGCCGTTGTTTTCCTGGCCGCCGCCGCTCCGTTTTTCTACCGCTACCGGATGGCGGACTACATTCTCATCGACCGCCCGGGCACCGGTGCGCTGGCGGCGCTGCGGGAAAGCCGGTACATGATGAGAGGACACCGGGCGCAGCTGCTGCGGCTGGATCTGAGCCTGTGGTGGTTCTATGCCGCCATGCTGCTGACCACGGTGGTGTGCTACGGCGACCTGCTTCTGCCCGCGCTGGGGGTTTTCCTCCCCATTTCCGATACGGCGGCCTACTTCGTTTTCTTCGCCGTGTATCTGGCGGTGACCTTCGCGGTTTACTATTTCCTGCGCAACCGGGTGGAGGTCACCTACGCCCTGGCCTACGATTCTCTCCGTCCGAAGGAGCCGGAGGACAAGAGCGTGGTGCTGGGCAACATTTTCCAGATGTAAAACTCAGGAACTATTTGTTAATTTTTGTAATTTTCCGAGGAAACGGTTGCAAAGTGTTACAACTTGTAGTATACTGACGGAAATAAGAGCCGGGGAATTTCCCGCCCGGCTACGAAAGAGGAGGAACTGAAATGAAAGCTATGCGTATTCTTGCCGCGATTGCCCTGGTATTCGCGTTTGTACTTGCCGGATGCGGCGCCAAGGAGGAGCCTGCCGCGACTACGGCGGAAACCGTGCCCACGCTGGCCGCGGGGCAGAGCCTGGAGCTGACCTCCTGCTCCCTGACCGCGTCCACCTGGAGCAGCCCCAACGGCGCGACCATTTATCTGACTGCCGTCCCCAACGGTTACGCCGAGGGACAGAGTGCGGCTTTCGTTGTCCGCCTGGAGGGCGGGGAAGCGGCGAACGTGGCCTGTGAGTGGAACGGCAGCGCCTATACGGCCTGCGCCGACCTGAACGCGGTGGACGGCTACAGCTACTATGTGGTTCTCACCGCCGCCGACGGCACGCAGACGGAGATTCCCGTCAACACCCCGGACAATCCTGTGGACGAAGCCATGATGAACATGGAGACCGCGCTGAATTCCTACTGCAGCATGACCGTGGAGGGTTCCGCCCAGGAGGGCAGCAAGCTGACCATCACTGCCGGCTCCGTGGAGGTTCAGGCGCCCCGGATTACCGACGAGGGCGAGACCATCACCTGCAGTGAGGCCGTGCTGGTGCTGACCTTCAACGAGGAAGAGGTTGCCCGGGCGGCGCTGACCCTGGAGGAAGCGGAAATCCCCGGCAGCTACGCGGCGGACATCGCGGGCACCAGCTTTGACATTCCCGCCATGGAGGATGACCAGCAGCTGGCGGTTCGCCTGGACGTGACGCTGTCCAACGGCCAGTTCCTCACCGCCCCCGGCGGCACCTGGACGTTCCTGGACGGCCAGATGATGACAACGGTTGGATAATCACAACGGGGTCGGGCGAAATGCCTGACCCCGTTTCCCTTTGGAGAACACAAATGAAATATGCCAATATGCGGCCCGGCGTTTTTCTCGCCCGGCCGAACCGCTTTATCGCTTACGTGGAGATGGAGGGGCAGAAGCAGACTGTCCATGTGAAAAACACGGGACGGTGCCGGGAACTGCTTACCTCCGGCGTGACAGTATGGTGTGAGAAATCCGCCAATCCGGCCCGGAAAACCGGGTACGATCTGATCGCCGTACAAAAGGGGAACCGGCTCATCAACATGGACTCCCAGGCGCCCAACGCGGCGGCAGCGGAATGGCTGCGCGCCGGGGGACTGGGGGAAATTGAAAATCTCCGGGCGGAAACCGTTCATGGGGATTCCCGGTTTGATTTTTCCTTCAAAAAGGAAGGAAAGCTCTGCTTTCTGGAGGTCAAGGGCGTGACCCTGGAGGATGGCGGCATCTGTGCCTTCCCGGACGCGCCCACGATTCGGGGCACCAAGCACCTGCGGGGCCTGACCCAGGCCGCCCGGGAGGGGTACGGCGCATATGTGTTGTTCGTCATTCAAATGGCGGACGTGCAGTACCTGCACCCCAACGATGCCACGGACCCGGACTTTGGCGCGGCGCTTCGGGAAGCCGCCGGAAACGGAGTACAGATTCTCGCCATGGACTGCGCGGTGACGGAGGATTCCATGACCATCCGAGACCCGGTGCCGGTGCGGCTGTGATAATGAAACATGCCCCGCCGAATTCGGCGGGGCATTCGTTTATTCGTCGATTACCGCGATATGCACGGTATCCAGCTGGCTCTTGTCCACGGTGGTGGGGGCGCCCATCATCAGATCCTGGGCGTTCTTGTTCATG
>CAMAKJ010000153.1 GCA_945836055.1 uncultured Clostridia bacterium
CTCCCAGCTGAGCTATACCCCCATATTTGGTTCGCTGTCAGACAGCTTCTGTATTATAGCATAGTTGCGAAATTTGTCAATAGGTTTTTGAAAAAATATTTGGAACTTCTATGTCCGGGAGAAAGGGCGAATTCGGAAAGCGCCGGGACTGTCAGGAGAAGCCCCGGCGGCTTTCGCGTTTTTATAGCCGGACCATCTGCTTCTTTCCCAGTACAATGGTGGCGGCTGTCATGGCTGCTGCTGTCAGTATACCCAAAATGGCCCAAACGTTTGGGGATACCGCCTGGTACAGGGTCCGGACGCCCAGAGCGGCTTTGTCCAGGATGCCGCTGCCAAACTCGTCGTGGGTGAGGCGCGGTAAAACGAAGCAGCCGAACAGCCAGAAAACGTAAAATACCCACATTCCTTTCCTGCCCCAGCGGCCGTAGACCGCGCCCAGGAACATGGCAAGAATCAGAAGCCCCAGCCCGGCGGGCAGCAGAATCCTGGCATTGGTGAGAAACAGGAAGGGCGTTTTATTTCCCACGGTGGGGAAGAGCAGCGGATACACCACCAGCTCCACCCGGTAAAGCACCAGCGCCAGCAGATAGGCAAATCCAATCTGCAGAAGCAGCCGAAGGGCGTAGCTTCCCATAAAGGCGCCACGGGTGCGTCCCATGGCAATGGCCAGCTGGAATTCCCCGCTGTAGCCGAAGCCGCCGACGAAAAGCACCAGAATCACGGCGGCAACCAGCGCCATTACCGTGCCCAGACAGAACCAGCTGTCGGCCTCATTGTCCGTGCGCATGATGATGTACACCAGCAGGACGCCAAGAAGAAAGCCGCCCAGTTCTACCAGCAGACAAATAAGAAAATCCGCTTTGTGGAGCCTACAGTCCATTTTGAATTGTGTCAGCATGTTTTTTCCTCCTCACTGCCTGACCTGATAGCTGCGGATCATCCGGCATTCCGGAAGCAGCGGCAGCAGGTATAGTACCGCGCAGACGGCGAGAAACACCCAGTCCAGCGCGCATCTGTCCAGAAGCCTGTCCAGCCAGCCGGCGTCACCTGCGGTCAGGCCGAGGGCCACGCCGACCCCAATGCCGACGGCGGCGATGCTGATTCCGGTTACGACAGCGCCTACCTTTCCGAAGCGGTAGTTGACCATGCCCAGAACGGAGCCGAACGCACTGCTCACCAGGAAGGCTCCCAGGCAGATCCGCACGGTCTGCCCCAGGCTGAACACGCTCTCCACGCCGGGAATTCCGGTGAGCAGAGCTGCCAGCGCCGCAACGGCAAGGGTGGGAAGGAGCCGGTAAAGCTGCAGCCCCGCCAGAACCTCCCGGCGGGTGGAGCCGAAGGACAGCGCCAGGTTGACCATCGTCTTGTAAAGGCCGACAGTCAGGCACAGCATCATGATGCTGCCAAACAGAATAAAATAGAGGGGAAGCATCGTCAGCAGAAATTGCACTTCGTCGTCCATCTGCAGCCATATGACAAGGCAGTAGAGCGCCGACGCGCCAAGAACCATTCCCAGCAGCTGCAGTGCGCCGGTGAACCAATAGCGCAGTCTCATACCGGTGCCTCCTCCCCGCACAGGGCGACGAAGATCCGCTGTAGATTCACCGGCTGAACCGTCACATCGAAGCCGGGACGGATGTCCTCGCCGTCCCGGAGCAGGACGGTGACGCCCTTGCTGCGGCCTATGGCCTCCGGATGGTGGCAATCCAAGCCCTCCGTCGCCCCGTCCACCTGCTCACGCAGTCCCGTGACATACCGGGCGCTGTCCACCAGCTCCTGGGTGTTCTGCTGACGCAGAATTCTGCCCTTGTCCAGGATGACGACCTCCTCCAGAACGTCCGCGGCCTCCTCAATGATGTGGGTGGAGACCACGAAGGTACGTCCGGTTTCGGTGTATTCCTCCAGCAGCAGCTTGTAAAACTGCTCCCGGGCGACCACGTCCAGACCGGCTACCGGCTCGTCCAGAAAGGTGAACTCCGCCTTGCTGGCCATGGCCACCGTGACGGTCACCATGGAGAGCATGCCCTTGCTGAGCTTGCCCAGCTTGGTCTTCGGGGTCAGGCCGAAAAGGGACACCAGCCGGTCTGCCATGGCCTGATCCCAGTGGGCGTAGTAGGAGGCCGCCGTTTTCAGGTAATTCTTTACGCTGTAGCCGGAAAGACCGCTTTCCGCGGAAATGTTCAGCTCCCGGGAAAAGCACAGCCGGTCCAGCGCCCTGCGGTTTTCCCAGATATTCTCGCCGTCCAGGGTTACCCGGCCTGCACTTGCCGGGTTCTGGTTGGACATGATGGACAGCAATGTGGTTTTCCCCGCGCCGTTGCGGCCGATGAGACCGTAGATTCTGCCGGACTCCAGAGTCAGGTTCAGCTTGCTCAGGACGGTTTTGTCCCCGTAGGTCTTTGTCAGATTCTCACATACCAGTTTGCTCATTTTTGTCTTCCTTCCTTTTGGATCTGTTCGATCAGCTCTTCCTTGGTGATGCCGAGGCTCTGGGCCTCGGCCAGCAGCTCAGACAGCCGCACCTCGTAAAACGCCTGCTTGCGGCGGCTGCGGATTTTTTCCGCCGCGCCGGCGGCCACGAACATGCCGATGCCCCGCTTTTTGTAGAGGATGCCAGCGTCTACCAGCAGATTGATTCCTTTCGCCGCCGTAGCGGGATTGATGGTGTAGAGCTTTGCCAGCTCGTTGGTGCTGGGCACCCGTTCCTCCTCCAGGAGAATACCCCGGAGAATGTCTGTTTCAATCATCTGGCTGATTTGCAGATAGATGGACTTGTCCTCAGTCAGCCGCTGGTTCATATAACCACTCCCTTAATTGGTTCATTACTTATGTAACTAACCATACAACAAAAGAAGGGGTTTGTCAAGAGGGAAACTGAAAATGTTTCCGCGGGCGGGGGCGCATTGCGGCTTACCGCCCAAAGCCTTCCCCTTGTGGCTCGCCGCAAGGCGAGACGGATGAGGTGCGGATTCGCCGAAACACTCCGTTTTTTGGGGGGGCGTTATACCCCCCACCAGTCCGCAAAAAAACAAACCCGCCCGGTGGGGCAGGTCTGTTTCATGGGAATCAGCCTTTGTATCTCGGTTCGCAGGTCAGGTTGACGCCCAGACGCTTGAAGGTGTTCTCGTCCACGGGGGAGAGAATGACGGAGGAATGTACCTCGCAGCCACGGAGCTTACTGAGCTGCTCCATGGCCAGCTCCGCCATGGGGTTGGTGGCGGCGCAGATGGACAGGGCGATCAGGGTTTCGTCGGTGTGGAGACGGGGATTTCGGTTGCCCAGATGATCCACCTTCAGGTGCTGAATGGGGTCCAGCACCACCGGGGAGATCAGATGCAGGCTGTCCCGCATGCCCGCCAGCTTCTTCAGGGCGTTGAGCAGCAGCGCCGAGGAAGCGCCCAGCAGGTCGCTGGTTTTTCCTGTGACGATGGTGCCGTCAGGCAGCTCCATGGCGGCGGCAGGCTCGCCGGTTTCCTCCGCCTTTTCCAGAGCGGGGACGATCACCCGCCGCTGGGACGGGGTGACACCGGCCTTCTTCATCAGCAGCTCCAGCTTCCGCACCGCTTCCTCGCCGCCCTTGCCCTGCTTCTGCTCGCACAGGGCGACGTAGTACCGGCGGATGATCTCCTGCCGGGCGGCTTCCCGAGCGGCGTCATCGTCCACAATGCAGTTGCCAGCCATGTTCACGCCCATGTCCGTGGGGGACTTGTAGGGGCAATGGCCCAGAATCTTTTCGAAAATCGCCACCAGAACGGGGAAGGCCTCCACGTCCCGGTTGTAGTTGACGGTGGTGACGCCGTAGGCTTCCAGATGGAAGGGGTCGATCATGTTCACGTCGTTTA
>CAMAKJ010000154.1 GCA_945836055.1 uncultured Clostridia bacterium
TGGCGTAGTCCACGGCCCGGTCAATCAGCGCCATATCCGCTCCGGGCAGGTGCTTTAAAATGGCGTCGCGCATGGCGGTGTAGTGTTCTTCAAAGGTTTCCAATTTTCATCAGCTCTCTTTCGCGCGCAGCAGGCGCTGCATGGTCTGGCTCCGGCTCAAGTCGGCCTTTTTGTCGCCGGGGGTCAGATGGATGGAAATGTACTTATGCTGCTGCTGGATGGTAAGCAGCCCCACGTCCCGGAAGATATCCAGGCAGGTCAGCAGCTGCCCCAGGCTCATGGGACTTCCGGACCAGCGCACAATCTTACGGCACAGGCAAATCGGCGATTCCTGAACCGCCTCCGACGCGGCGAGATACCGCCACACCAGCGCCAGCATTCTCCGGTCGGGCAGCAGCGCCGCCGCCTCCCGGTGTGTCATGCTGCCGCTGAGCATATCCCGGTAAGCGGTGGTCTCCGGGGAGCACTCGGCACTGCAGCTGGGGCGGATGTCCAGCACGTTCATCTGGACGCTGCGCTCGCCCCGGAATTCGTTGATCTGAGGGGTAAAGGCCACGTCTACCAGGTCCCCCGGCTGGACGGACGCCGCCTGGGGATTGGCGGAAAAGTAAATGGCGTTGATTCCCGTGCGTCCGCTTCTCAGGCGCAGACGCATATGCCGCCCGCCGCCCACCATACTGATGCGCTCGATTACCAGATTTTTCATCATCAGCACGGGCTTGGGACAGCCGTTGCCGCAGGGCTCCAGCACCTGCAGGGCGTCAATGTTAGGGATGGTGAGAAGCTCCGGCGGCACGGCGCAGTCCACGTCCAGGGTGGTTCTGGGCACGCCGTCGGTGTAGAATTGGGCCGCCATGGCACACACCCTGCGGCGAAATTCGGGAATGTTCTCCCGGGTGATGGTAAAGCCCGCCGCCAGCTCATGTCCGCCGTAGCTTTCCAGCAGCGGCGACAGGGCGCTTAAGGAAGCAAACAGGTTAAAGCCCCCGTGGCTGCGGGAGCTGGCCTTGCCGCGCTCGCCGTCCAGGCAGATTAAAAAGGTGGGGCAGGAGTATTCCTCGGCGATGCGGCTGGCCACAATGCCCACCACGCCCTGGTGCCAGCTTTCGTCCGCCAGCACGATGGCCTCCGGGGGCTTGCCCATCGGGAGCATGGCCACCGCCTGCCGGTAGATTTCCGACTCCACGGTCTGACGCTGCCGATTCAGCTCGCACAGGCCTCTCGCCGCCTCCGCCGCCCGAAGGGGATCGTCGGTGAGAAACAGCTCCACCGCCAGGTCGATCTGTCCCATCCGCCCGGCAGCGTTAATCCGGGGCGCCAGGATAAAGCCGATGGATGAGGCGGTGATGGATTTGGGGTCGCACCCGCTTTCCGCCATGAGCGCGGCGATGCCGGGGCGCTTGGTGTCCGCCAGGGACTGAAGGCCCTTTGCAACAAACACCCGGTTCTCCCCCTGGAGGGGCATGACGTCCGCCACCGTGCCGAGACACACCATGTCGGCGTAGTCCCGCAGCACGTCCTCCTGGGAACCGGACAGGGCGGAGGCCAGCTTAAAGGCCACTCCCACGCCGGAGAGATTTTTATGGGGGTACCCCCCGTCGGGACGGTGGGGGTCCACCACCGCAGCGGCGTTGGGCAGCACCTGCTTGCACTCATGGTGATCGGTGATAACCAGGTCAATGCCAAGCTCCCGGCACAGCTCCGCCTCGGAAACGGCGGTAATGCCGCAGTCCACTGTGACGATGAGCTTCACGCCCTGGCTGTGCAGCTGCCGGATGGCGATGGGGTTGAGGCCATAGCCCTCCTCCAATCGTCCGGGGATATAGCTGACCGCATCCGCGCCATGGCGGCGGAGAAAATCCGTCAGCAGGCAGGTGGCGGTAATGCCGTCAACGTCGTAATCGCCGAACACGGCGATTTTTTCTCCCCGGGACATGGCAAGCCCCACCCGTCCGGCGGCCTTGTCCATATCCGTCATCAAAAAGGGGTCCGGCAGCGGCGCATTGCAGTCGAGATACATCTTCGCTTCCTTTGGCCCGCCGATTCCCCGGGAAGCCAGCACCATGGCCACCAGCGGTCCATAGCCGCTCCCCGCCAGAGCGTTTACCGCGCCCGGCTCCGGCTCCGAAACCTTCCAAATTCCATACTTCACTGTCCACACACATCCATATAATACATTTTCCTTATAGTATATCAAATTTCGGGGAAATGTACAATAGGCAGTTGGGTATTTTTTCACAGCTTCCCGCGCCTGGAACTGTGTATTTCACCCGAATGGGGAAAATGTTCCGGGAAGTCGCCTTTTTTTCTTGACAATCCCTTTGGTTGTGAGTACAATAAATTCGGTATGGTGTACATTGCGCCTTTTTCCGGGCGTTGTGTTTCATTGATAACCGGCGGTAGAGCCGGGGTTTGCGTTTTGCGCCTCATGGCGTTTGATTATGCAGCTATGCAGGCCGGGTCGGTCCCCGGCTGGTTTTTATGCTTAATTTCACATGGGGATCAATGCGCCACCCCTTCTGCCCTTATTTTACAAGAAGGAGGTGTGCTGCAAATTTATGGAATGGTATCATTTTCTCATCATCGTCGTTGGCATCCTGCTGGGGCTGGGCGTTGGCTTTGTGCTGGGCATCGGTTACCGCAAAAAGGTCGCTGAGCGGGAAATCGGCTCCGCCGAGGCAGAGGCTACCCGGCTGATTAACGAGGCCATCCGTTCCGGTGAAAACCGGAAGAAGGAAATGCTTCTGGAAGCCAAGGACGAAATCCATAAATCACGCACAGAAAACGACAGGGAAGTCAAAGAGCGCCGCGCCGAGCTGAGTAAGCTGGAGCGCCGCCTGGAACAGAAGGAAGCCACCCTGGACAAGAAGTCCGAGGCCTTCGAGCGCAAGGAAGAGGAGCTGTCCAAAAAGCTCCAGAAGGTCACCGAGACCCAGGCCCAGGCTGACCAGATCAAGCAGCAGCAGCTGGACGAGCTGGAACGGATTTCCGGTCTGACCCAGGAGCAGGCCAGGGAATTCCTGCTGCACAGCATTGAGGAGGACGTTCGTCACGACGCCGCCGTGAAGATCAAGGAGATCGAGCAGCAGCTGAAGGACGAGGCCGAGGAAAAGGGCCGGGAGATCATCGCCACAGCCATCCAGCGCTGCGCAGCCGATCACGCCGCCGAAACCACCGTCTCCGTGGTCGCGCTGCCCAACGACGAGATGAAGGGCCGGATTATCGGCCGGGAGGGCCGGAACATCCGCACCCTGGAAACCATTACCGGCGTTGACCTGATTATCGACGACACACCGGAGACCATCACCGTCTCCAGCTTTGATCCCGTCCGCCGGGAGGTCGCCCGGCTGGCCCTGGAAAAGCTCATTGTGGATGGCCGGATTCATCCCACCCGCATTGAGGACATGGTGGAAAAGGCCCGCAAGGAGGTTGACCGCACCATTCGGGAGGAGGGCGAGCGCGCCTGCTACGAAACCGGCGTGCACAACCTGAACCCCGAGCTGGTGAAGATTCTGGGCCGTCAGAAGTACCGCACCTCCTATGGTCAGAACGTTCTGAACCACTCCATCGAGGTCGCCCACATTGCCGGCCTGATGGCCTCCGAGCTGGGCGTTGACGTGGCCATGGCGAAGCGCGCCGGACTGCTCCATGATCTGGGCAAGTCCATTGACCACGAGGTAGAGGGCAGCCACGTTCAGCTGGGCGCCGATCTTGCCCGGAAGTTCAAGGAGAATCCCGTCATCGTCAACGCCATCGAGGCGCACCACGGCGACGTGGAGCCCAAGA
>CAMAKJ010000155.1 GCA_945836055.1 uncultured Clostridia bacterium
GCAAAACCGAGGACGAGGCCATCAGCAAAGCGTTGGAGCAGCTGGGCCTGGACCGAGATGATGTGTCCGTTGAGATTTTGGAGCGCGCCAAATCCGGCTTCCTGGGCCTGGGCAGCTGCCCTGCCAAAGTGCGGGTGAGCTACGGCGAGGAAGAGGAGCCTGTGGTGATCCCTGCTGCCCCCGAAAAGAAACCGGAACAGCCCAAAAAGCCCGCCCCGGAAAAGAGACCCGAGCGGAAACCTAAGCCTGAAAAGCCCGAAAAGGTGGAGAAAGCACCCAAAGCCGCTCCCGTTCAGGATCTGGGCGAGGAAGTGGACGACGAAAAGGCCCAGGCCATCCGCAAATTCCTGACCGGCCTGCTGGCCCAGATGGAGAGCGAGGCTGTGATCAAGGTCTACCAGCCTGAGAAGGGCCGCTATAAGGTCATTCTGGAGGGCCAGAACCTGGGCGCCCTGATCGGACGCCGGGGCGAGACCCTGGACGCCATCCAGCAGCTCACCAGCTACTCCGTCAACCGTACCGGCGGACGTGTCCGCATCCAGCTGGACGCTGAGGGTTACCGGGAAAAGCGGGAGCAGAGCCTCCAGCACCTGGCCAGAAAGGTGGCCGCCAAGGTGGTCAAGTACCGCCGCAGCGTGACGCTGGAGCCCATGAACGCCTATGAGCGCCATGTGATCCACACCGCCCTGCAGGATGTGCCCGGCGTCACCACCTACTCCACCGGCGTGGACCCCAACCGCCGCGTCATCGTTGCCTACGACAGAGACAAGAAGTAAACGCACAAGAGCCGCCCGGATTTTTCCGGGCGGCTTTGTTCTCTTTGTTATTCAGATGGAGAAAAACCGACCCTTGACATCCCGGAGGAAACATGGTACAGTGACTTTTGACATCGAAAAGGCTGTGAAAAGGAACAGTATCCCGGAAAATTCCGCACCAGAGAGGGGACGGTCGGTGCAAGTCCCTGTGGAAAAGGGGAGAAGGCGCCTTTGAGCCGCGGAGCGGAAATGCTTCGCCGGTCCCCGCCGTTACCGGGACAGAGTGCGTATCAGCCAGATACGAATTCAGGTGGAACCACGGACTTTTTAGTTCGCCCTGAGCCGAAAACCGGCTCAGGGCGTTTTTTCGTCTCTGAGCCAAACAGAAGGAGAATGGATATGAAAAACAGCGAAAAGACCCTGGACATGATCGTCAACCTCTGCAAAAACCGCGGCTTTATCTACGCTGGATCCGAGATCTACGGCGGCCTGGCCAACAGCTGGGACTACGGTCCCCTGGGCGTGGAATTCAAGAACAACGTGAAGAAGGCCTGGCTGAAGAAGTTCGTCCAGGAGAATCCCTACAACGTGGGTCTGGACGCCGCCATCATCATGAACCCCCAGACCTGGGTCACCACCGGCCACGTTGCCAGCTTCTCCGACCCCCTGCTGGACTGCAAGGCCTGCAAGGCCCGCCACCGTGCGGACAAGCTCATCGGCCAGGAGCACCCCGAGGTCAACGTGGACGCCATGAGCTTCGACGAGATGGACGCCTTTATCGCCGAGCATGAGGACGTGATCTGCCCCGTCTGCGGCAAGCATGACTTCACCCCCATTCGGAAGTTCAATCTGATGTTCAAGACCGCCATCGGCGTCACCGAGGATTCTTCCTCCACCTGCTACCTGCGCCCCGAGACCGCGCAGGGCATCTTCGTGAACTTCTCCAACATCCAGCGCACCACCCGCCGCAAGCTGCCCTTCGGCGTCTGCCAGGTGGGCAAGGCCTTCCGCAACGAGATCACTCCGGGCAACTTCACCTTCCGCACCCGGGAGTTTGAGCAGATGGAGTGCGAGTTCTTCTGCAAGCCCGGCACCGACCTGGAGTGGTTCGCCTACTGGAAAGAGTATTGCGTGAACTGGCTGAAGAACCTGGGCATCAAGGAGGAGAACCTGCGCCTGCGTGACCACGAGCCCGCGGAGCTGGCCTTCTACTCCCGCGCCACCACCGATATTGAGTATGCCTTCCCGTTCACCGACTGGGGCGAGCTGTGGGGCATTGCCGACCGTACCGACTACGACCTGAGCCGCCATCAGGAGGCCTCCGGCAAGGACCTGACCTATTTTGACCAGGAGAAGAACGAGCACTATGTGCCCTATGTCATCGAGCCCTCCCTGGGCTGCGACCGTGTGGCCCTGGCCTTCCTGTGCGAGGCCTATGACGAGGAGGTCGTGGGCCAGGACAAGAACGGCAAGGACGACATTCGCGTGGTGCTGCACCTGCATCCCGCCCTGGCGCCCTTCAAGGTGGCTGTCCTGCCCCTGAGCAAGAAGCTCAGCGACAAGGCCATGGAGATCAAGCAGGAGCTTTCCAAGGAGTGGATGGTGGACTTCGACGAGACCGGCTCCATCGGCAAGCGCTACCGCCGGGAGGACGAGATCGGCACGCCCTACTGCGTCACCGTGGACTTTGACACCGTGGGCGACGACACCAAGGAAGGCGACAACTGCGTCACCGTCCGTGACCGTGACACCATGGAGCAGGTCAGAATGCCTATCAGTGAGCTGAAAGCCTATCTGGCCGAAAAGCTGGCTTACTAAAAAATGTGGAAAACCGCCTTCTAAAAAGGAGGCGGTTTTCTTCTGACAGGATGTGAACGACACGGAAAACCTGATCTTCAGCCTCAACGCCACCATGCCAGTGTTTTTGTTGATGGTGCTGGGCTATGTGCTCCAACGAAAAACACTGCTGCTCAACGAGCAATTTGCTGATTACCTGAATACCTTCGTATTCAAGCTGGCCCTGCCGGTGCAGTTGTTCAAAAGCCTGTCTCAGGAGGATTTTCACGCAGTATGGGACGGCGGCATAGTCCTGTTCTGCTTCGGGGTTTCCCTGGCATCCATCCTTCTGCTGCTGGGGTTGTCCGCCTTTTTGCGGAACCGTTCCCTCCGGGCGGAATTCGTCCAGGCGGGCTACAGGGGCAGTCAGGCGTTGCTGGGTGTGGCCCTGCTGCAAAATATCTATGGCAGCAGCGCCGGCGGTGGATCGCTGGCATTGGTGATCATCGGCGCTGTCCCGCTGTATAACGTAGCAGCGGTGCTGCTGCTGACGCTGCTGGCTCCCGGTGGCCATCTGGATCAGAAAACAGTGGGGAAGGCCCTTCGGGGCATCGTCACGAACCCTATCATTTTGGGCATCGCCGCGGGCCTGGCCTGGTCGCTGCTACGGCTTCCCCAGCCGCTGATCCTGCAGCGGACGGTGTCCAATCTGGCCTCTACTGCCACGCCTCTGGGGCTGCTGGCTCTGGGGGCCAGCATTGACCCGAAAAAGATGGCGGGCTACTGGAAGCCCACCCTTATAGCCAGCCTTTTTAAGCTGGTGCTCTTTGTGGTGCTGTTCCTGCCTCTTGCGGTGAAGCTGGGATACCGGGGCGAGACGCTGGTAGCGCTTTTGATCATGCTGGGTTCTCCGGCTACCGTCAGTGCTTTCAGCATGGCCCGCAGCATGGGCCACGAGGGCGTCCTCAGCGCCAGCGCGGTGATGCTGACCACCGTGTGCAGCGCCTTTACCTTCACTGTTTGGCTATATCTGCTCAAAACTCTGACTCTGATCTGAAAGACAGTGGCGTTCCTGCTGAAAGAAACGCCACTGTCTTTATACATTTCGAAATACTTTTAAAAGAATATCGAAATTGCCAAAAAAGGTAGACCTTTTTTCACAAAATGACATGCCGTTTGCTCTTGTAAAATCAGAAGAAATTTCATATGATAAAAGAAAGACCAAACA
>CAMAKJ010000156.1 GCA_945836055.1 uncultured Clostridia bacterium
TCCACCGGGCGGCCCCATAAGCTGGCAAACTGCTTCACCTGCAAGACCCCGGACTACACGGCCATGGTCAATGAAATGGGTGACGCGGCCTATCAGATGACCTTTGAAGACGCGCTTGCCCAGATCAACGAGTCCATCAGCTGCTACAACTGCCACGCCAACACCGGCAGCGAGCTGGTGGTGACCCACACCTATCTGGCGGACGCTATGGGTGATGACCTGCAAAATGTGGATCCCGCCACACTGTCCTGCGGTCAGTGCCATGTGGAATACTACTTTGCGCCCCAGAGCAAGGCGACGACTCTGCCCTATCAGAACCTGGCTACCATGACCCCCGACGCCATTCTGGACTACTACAACCGTACCATCGTGGATGGTCAGCCCTTCGCGGATTACACCAATCCCCGTACCGGCGTGCGGCAGATTAAGGTGCAGCACCCCGAATTTGAGACCTACATGGGCGCGGGCAGCGTCCACAAGGACACCTTCACCTGCGCCGACTGCCATATGGGCGAGGCCACTGCGGCAGACGGCACCACCTACATCAGCCATACCTGGATAAGCCCGCTGGAGAACAAGACCCTGATGGAGAACACCTGTGCCCAGTGCCATACCGACCTGACCGGTCAGGTTCGGGCCATTCAGCAGGAGACGGAACGGCGCACCTATGCCGTGGGCTATCTGCTGGAGGGCCTGACGGAGAAGCTGGCTCTGGCTGTGGAATCCGGGGAATATACCGAGGAGGAGCTGAACGACATTCGGGCGGTTGCCCGGGACGCCCAGTTCTACTGGGACTTCGTGTTCGTGGAGAACAGCGAAGGCGCCCACAACTCCGCACTGGACAGCGACTGCCTTGACAAGGCGGAGGCTCTGGCAAATCAGGCCATGGGTATGTTCAAGTAAACCGTATACGACATAACGCCGTCCGTCCGGCTGGACGGGCGGCGTTTTTGAAAAGAGGAAACGTGTTTTGCAAAGAAAAATTCTGAAATTCCTGCGTTCCATGACCTTCGGTATGGTGCTGCTGGGTCTGATCCTGATATGCAGCTTTGCCGGCTCCCTGATCGGTCAGGGCAATGAGCCGGCGTGGTATGTGCAGACCTATCCCGGCTGGCATGGCCTCTTGCTGGCGCTGGGGCTGGATAACGTATTTCACAGCTGGTATTTTATCTGCCTGACGGTTTTGCTGTGCCTGAATCTGACGCTGTGCTCCCTGATTCGCATTCGCCGGGTGGTAAAGACCGCCAAAAACGCCGTCGCCCACGCCGCCAACCGAAAAACCAACGTAGAACTGTCCCCCGAGGGAGTAGCAAAGCTGCAAGCCCATCTGGACATCCATCACTTCCGCAAGACCGAATTTGAGACTGCCGTGGTCTACAGCAAAAACGGCATTGGCTGGTACGGCTCGTTTCTGACCCACCTTGCCATTTTGCTGACGGTGCTCTTTGGCGCGGCGGCTCTGTATCTGCCCACGGTGACAGACCAGACCTGTATGCCCGGGGAAGCGCTGACCATGGGCGACGGAACCGTCATTGCGGTGGATTCCTTCCACATTGAGGATGGCGCAGGCAATCTGGACTATGCCAGCAAAATCCATGTCACCCTGCCCGATGGCAGGGACAGCGGCGTACAGGAAATCCGGGTCAATCACCCCCTGGCCTTCGGCGGCTATAAAATCTACCAGCAGACCTACGGCACCGCCGGCGCGGTGACGGTTCGCAACGGGGAAACCGGGGGAGAGGATCGCTTTCTGTTGACAGAAATGTGCTTTTTGTCTCTGGACAGTGTAAACGGCGTCTGGTTTGAGGCTTTGTACCCCGGATATCTTCGGGACGAGGCGGGGAATTTCACCCTGATCACCCAGACCTCCGGGCAGTACAAGAACCCGGTGTACCAGATTCTTCTGGCCTCCGACGGCGTGTACACCCCGGTGATGGCCTTCCCGGGGGAGACGGTTTCCGTCGCCGGACTGGACTTCACCTTTGAAAACCCGGTGGAATACCCCGGCCTGCGGATCAAGAAAACCCCCAGTGTGGTAAACGGTCTGCTGTGCGCGGCCTTCTGCCTGATGATCGTGGGTCTGTGGTTCTGCTTCTTCCAGACCCCAGCCATCGTGACGGTGCGGGAGGACGGCTACTGCGTTTCCGGCCCCAAGCCCCAGAATATGGAGATCGAACTTTCCGCGCTATTGGAAACTGAGATAGAAAAAGAGGAGAAAAAATGCTGAATGTATTGTTTTTTACCCCGCTGGTTCTGTTTTTCGCGGCAGTGGTTCTGGAATTTTGCGGGATGTTGTTCAGAAAGGATCCGGTTGCCCGGATTGCCTGGTGGCTGTTTCTGGTAGGAAGCGGCTGCCTGAGCGCCTATCTGGTGGCCCGTGGCATCACCGCCGGACGGATTCCCCTGTCCAACCAGTTTGAGTTTGCCTCCGCCTTTGCCTGGGGCGTGGCAGTGATGCTGATTGTCCTGCAAAAGCGCACCCAGGCACAGTGGATCCGTGCGGCAGCCATGCCCATGGCGTTTCTGATTCTGTCCTACGCTGCCCTGCAGCCCCGGGAGATCACGGAACTGATGCCCGCTCTGAAAAGCGCCTGGTTCGGCCTGCATATCGGCTCCGCGGTATTCTCCTACGCCTCCTTTGTGCTGGCAGGCTGCGCAGGCATCCGATATCTGACCCTGAGCCGGAAGGATGGTGTAGAGAACCAGCTGATGCAGATTGATTTCCTGTGCTATCGGCTGGTGGCTCTGGGCTTTCTGCTGCTGACGGTGGTAATTCTTTCCGGCGCCATCTGGGCGGAGCAGGCTTGGTCTGCCTTCTGGACCTGGGACCCCAAGGAAACCTGGGCGCTCATCACCTGGATTCTCTACGCCATCTACCTGCATCTGCGTCTGCGCCGAAAGCTCAGCAGCAAGGTTATGGCGTGGATTGTGGTGATCGCGGTGCCTGTGGTGCTGTTCACCTTTGTGGGCGTCAATACCCTGCTGCCGGGACTTCACTCCTATGGCTAAATCGAAGATGGACGTAGCCGGCAAACGACAAAGGGAGAAGGAAATTGTCGGCCTGATGATCGGGCTTTACTGCCGAAAAAAGCACGGTGGCAACTCTCTTTGCCCCGAATGCGCCGCGTTGGAGGCCTACGCAAAGCAACGGATTGACCACTGTCCATTTATGCAGACAAAGACCTTCTGCTCGAGCTGCAAAGTCCATTGCTACAAGCCGGACATGCGAGAAAAAATCCGACTTGTTATGCGCTTCGCCGGTCCTCGGATGATCTTTTACCACCCCATCATGGCAATTCGGCATATCATCGAAACCAAAAGAGGAAAGCAGCAACGCGAATTCTAAACGCCGATAATGACGCATTAGAATAACGGCTCGTAAGAAAAGCCAAAGCTGCCGGCTTCTTGTCGCTTTCCGAAAAGATCGATTCCAACTTTGCCAAGAAGTGGACGCAAAACCAAACTGGTGGCTGCTGCGCTGGATGATTATTGTTTTGCGATGTGGACATGGCGAGTGCGTGCCCTCTATTCTCTTAATTGTAGGTAAAACTGATCAGGGAACCTGTACTCAGGTTCCCTGATCAGCTGAGTCGTTGATTCAGTTTTGATAAGTTCGGGGCAAGTAGTCCCGATGCTGGGTCCGCTCAAGAAACTGTTTTAATATGATGTACATAGATAGAAGCAGTGGTTGAGGCTGCGGTAT
>CAMAKJ010000157.1 GCA_945836055.1 uncultured Clostridia bacterium
AAAGTGCGGTGTTCATAAGACAGTTGACAGCTACAGTAGTTTACACGGCTGTGGTTGTTCTTGCTTTTTTCTGATATATGATAATATGGAGCCGAACAAATCTACAAATTGTATTTTTATGCGCTGTTGTCTTTCGGGGCTAAAATGTCAATATTCAAAGTATACAAGTATATTTGGAGGTTACAAGAGATGATAAAAAAATTATATGAAAAGAGTGAGATTTGGTTTGCAGTAGCGTGGATTATTGCATATGTTGTACTTGCATCAGCAGGGGATAATTTATCGACAGATATAGGTGTTTTGAAAATTGTCACATTGCCTATATTGATAGTACTATCTGTCATAATGTATTCCTTTGTAAGAAAGAATGGATTGACAGAAAAATATGGCCTTTGTAAACCACAGATATCCGCTGCAAAGATGCTGTTTTACATTCCATTGATTGTTCTTTTGACAGCAAACTTATGGTATGGTATTGTGCTGAACACATCACCAATAGAAACACTCTTATATGTCTTATCCATGTTTTGTGTTGGTTTTCTTGAGGAAATGATATTCCGTGGTTTTTTGTTTAACGCTATGGCAAAAGATGGGGTGAAATCAGCCATTATTGTTTCAAGTGTTACATTTGGAATTGGGCATATTGTGAATCTTATAAATGGTTCTGGGGCAGAATTGCTGCCAAATCTTTTACAGGTAATATATGCAGTGGCTATTGGTTTTACATTTGTGATGATATATTACAGTACAAAGAGCTTAATTGCTTGTATTGTTACGCATAGCCTTTTTAATGCGGCGAGTGTTTTTGCAAATGAATCTGCAATTACCCCTCAAAGATGGTTTGTTTCATGTGCGTTGATTGCAATTATAGCTGGTGCATATGCATTATATATTGCTTTAGTGGTTAAGGATACGAAAGCGAAATAACCAGAAGTAATTTACAAATTCCAGTTTGCCGAACAGAGCGCACTTCTATACGGGGCAAGCCCCGTATGTGCACTCTGCGAGACCAAATACCCCGGGCACCCGAATGTCCGGGGCGTTTTACGTCACTGCGTTCCGAACAAGGGACTGCATCCCTTGCGCCGCGAAAGTGGCTATCCTCTTAAGGCAAAAGACGTGACCACTTTCGTCACGCCTTTTGCCTATTTTACTGTCTTACGAACAACGCCCGAAAGGGCGCGGCGCAGAAAATCCGGCAATTTACGCATTCTCCGGTTGGAGGCGGATGGCGATTTCTCCATAGGACAGGGCGTCGGCTTTCCCGTCCCCGTATCGAACCAGCAGGCGGCAGTCGTCGTCGATGCCGTAAGCGTAAGCCCGGGCTTCCCGCCCACCGGAAAGGACGGTTACCTCCCGCCCCACCGCGAGACTCCACCGGCGGTAATCCTCCAGATACGCTTTTTCCTCCGGATGGGTATAAAAGGCCAGAAACGCGTTCAGAAATTCCCCAGCCAGCCGGTTTTTGGCGTCGGGCACCGGGTGATCCAGCACGCTGCCCGCGATTGTCCCCAGTTCTTCCGGGAAGCCATCCCGGGGCGGGTAGACGTTGACCCCTACCCCCAGCACCATGGATTCCATCGCGCCGGTTTCCAGTCCCACGGAGGCTTCCGTGAGAATGCCGCAGACCTTTTTCCCCCGGAGGAACAGGTCGTTGACCCACTTGATTCCCGGGGCCTGCCCGGTAAGTTGCTCCACCGCCCGGCCCATGGCCGCAGCAGCGGCGGCGGTCAGACACACCGCCTGCCGGGGCGTATAGGCCGCGGGCCGCAACAGCAGACTCAGATAAAGGCCGGTATCGGGGGGCGAGAAAAAGCGCCGTCCCAGCCGCCCCCGTCCGGCGGTCTGCTCCCGGGCAATAACCACGCAGCCCTCCGCCGCTCCCTCCGCTGCCCGCTGCCGAACCACGGCGTTGGTGGAGTCGGCTGTTGGAAGCACCGTCACATCCAGGCTCCGGTACTCCGGCTTCAGATACTTCATAACCCCCTGAGCGGACAGAATGTCGCACTCCCGGGACAGGCGGTAGCCCTTGTTGGTCACGGCGTCGATTGGGTACCCCTCGGCGCGCAGCGCCTGAACCGCTTTCCATACCGCCGCCCGGGACACCTGCAGAGCTTTCGCAATGTCCTCGCCGGAGAAGAATACGTCCCTTTTCCCTTCCAGCATGGCTAACAGCCGGTCTTTCGTAGTCACGGTGTCTCCCCCTTCCAGCGGCACAGCGCCGTCCACTGGCAGTCGCCGCAGATTTCCTCCCGGTGTCCCGGAATCAAAATGGTTTCCAGCACCCGCGCTTCCAGCTCCCGGTAGGGCAGCACCTCCCCGGGGGTCAGGCCGCACCGGGCAAGCACCTCCCGGTCATAGCGCGCCGCCTTTTCATCGGACAGGCACTGACCGGACCGGTTATTGGGACAGGCGCGGCAGATTTCATCCGTCTGATCCGTCAGCCGAACCGGGGGATTTCGCTCCAGCGCCATTTTCTTTTCCGTCATGTTTTTCACGAATTCGCCGCTGTAGCCCTTTCCCTGAAAAAAGCAGAGGCACAGGCCATGGTGCGCACGCAAAAGAAATTCGTCCATATGTCCTCACCGAATCCGGATGGCGGCAGCCAGACGCTTCCGGATTGCCAGCGCCAGCGCCATTTTGACGGCGTCCACGGGAATGTAAGGCAGCACGCACCAGCCCAGCGCCGTAAGCAGTCCCACAGGGCCGGTGGCTCGGGCGTACACCAGCATGAACCAGGCGGTGCCGAAGGCGTAGCACACGATCAGCCCCAGCACCATGGACAGCACCACCCTCCAGGTTTTGCTTTCCGCCCACCGCTCCATGGCCCACATGACCAGCGCTAGGAACACAAAGCCCACAATGTAGCCGCCGGTGCTGCCCAGCAGCACCCCCGCGCCGCCGGAGAACCCCGCGAACACCGGCAGCCCCACCGCGCCCATGAGCAGATACAGCGCCACCGCCAGCGTCCCCCGTTTTCCGCCGAGAACGCCCACCGCCAGAAACACACCGAAGGTCTGCAATGTAAAAGGCACCGCCGCCGGAATGGAAATCCATGAGCAGATTGCCATGAGAACGGCGAACAGGGCGATGTAGGCCATGTCCCGGGTTTTCAGTTTCGCATTTTTTTCCATTGTTGTTACCTCCGCAATCAATCTGGCCGCAGTATAGCACAGTTTGGCTCTGATTGTCAACCTATATTTTCATTTCGGTTGACAATCACGTTGGAATGCTATACCTTTTATCGCGCCGGAGCCTTTTCCTTTGGGGAAGGTGGCTCGCCGTAAGGCGAGATGGATGAGGGTTACCCCGGCACAAATTCGCCGCAGCGCTTCGCTTTTCGGAGTGCAGTACCGCCCCCACATCAGTCAAAAATCAGAGATTTTTGCCAGTTTCCCCGGAGGGGAAGCCTCTGGAGCTGCGTAACGAACCGAGCGTGGTGCTCCGCGCAGCGAATCAAAATATCCATGATTGCCGGGGGCAATCATACCATAATGTACGCCCAATGGCGTAACGATCCCACACCACCCACGTACGCATTGTCCGCGGCCACTGGCCGCCGCAAAAAAGTCGGCTCCCGGTTGTCCGGGAGCCGATGCGGAATGTAGAATCAGGCCTTGCCGGCGCAGCCCAGAACGTCCACCAGCTTGTGGCGAACCAGTT
>CAMAKJ010000158.1 GCA_945836055.1 uncultured Clostridia bacterium
TCAATCATATGTCCTTTTGCACAACTCGTCAAGAAAATTTAGAAAAAAATTTTCAGACTATTGACAAAATGAAAAAAACTGATAGCCTGTTGATAACGGGACCGCTTTTTCATGCGGTCTGGCAACGGGAGGGAACCATGAAAAAGCACATCTTATGTCTGGGAGACTCCAACACCCACGGTTATTGTGCCGACCCCGGCGACTGCGCCGACAGCGCCCTCGCCCGGTTCAACGAGGAAGAGCGGTGGACCTGCCTGCTGCAGCAGGCGCTGGGAGACGCGTATCTGGTCATCGAGGAAGGACTCTCCGGCCGTACCACAGTTTTTGAGGACCCGCTGAACGAGGGTATGCCAGCCCTGCCCTATCTGGCCCCCTGCCTGAAAAGTCACGAGCCCGTCAGCCTTCTGATCATCATGCTGGGTACCAATGACACCAAGGAGTATCTGGGGGTCAGCGCCTTTGCCATCGGACAGGGGATGCGCCGTCTGGTGCGGAAGGCCAAGGCCACGGACTGCTGGGGCCCGGCAGGGACACCCAACATCCTTGTGGTGGCTCCGCCGCCTATGGGCTACGGGGTGGAGCACTCTTACGCGGGAGCGGAAATGGGCCGGGGCGCGGTGGAAAAGTCCCGCCAACTGGCAGCCCTGTATGAGACTGTCGCGGCGGAAGAAGGCGTGCATTTTCTGGACGCCGGGGCCGCAGGCTGCATGTTCAACACAGTGGATCATATGCATCTGACCCGGGAGGGCCACGCCGCACTGGCAAAAGCCTTGTCCCCCCTGGTCCTGGAGCTGACATAGAAGAAAAAGACTCCCTTTCGGAAGTCTTTTTCCATGGTCTCACCGCAGATACCAGGGCGGCTCCATGCCCTCCTCCAGCTCCTCTTCCGGCGTGTACTTCCGAAAGACTGGCTCCAGCAGGAAGGTGGACAGCAGCGCGCACAGGGCGGGCGTCAGCAGTATGACGCCGTAATACCAGAAGATGACCGTCAGGAGCACCGCCGCCGTCGTCAGCGCTCCCGCCGCTGCCATTCTGGGCAGATGGCGGAAGGTCAGCCGCAGACTGTTTGACAGCAAGCCGCCCACGGTATAGGTAAAGCGGGACAGCAGCGGAAACGCGCAGGAAGCCATGGAGACGGGGATCACCAGCAACACCAGATACATGATGCGTACCACGCCCCAAGCGGTACCGCCGGCCCCGGCTGCCATCACCAGAAACAGATAGCCCGCATCCAGCAGGACCGCCAGCAGCAGGAACACCACTGTGGCGCCAATGCCGGTCTTCAGGTTCTGGCGAAAGGCGGAGAGGAAGTTGCGGTAGGGCCCGGACTCCTGGTGGCGCAGGCACTTGGCGCAGCTGTAATACAGCGCGGCCGAGGCCGGTCCAATGGTCACAATGGGCAAAGAGCAGACCACCCACAGAACGCTCAGGACCATAATATCCAGTACCCGGCCGGTAAAGCGAAAAAAGGGGTTCTCAGGATTAAAAAAACTGCGAAACATACGATGCCTCCCAGATCGAGATCTATGTTGAGGATACCATAGTTTTTTGCGCTTCGCAAGGGCGGCTCCGCGGCACCCGCACGTTCGGGGAAGCCGGGCAGGTGTCCCCTGCTGTAAATAAAAATTTTTAGGAGGGACAAACCATGATCTATGATAAACTGTCCAACATCAGGCGCTACAAAGGACTCCATCCCAATCTGGACATTGCCCTGGACTACATCGGCGACCATCTGGCGGACATGCCGCAGCACGTGGACCTGAAGGGCGACGCAGTTTACGGAAATATCTTTACCTACGACACTGTCCCCGACGATGAATCCTTTTTCGAGGCCCACGCCCGCTTTGCCGATATTCAGATCATGCGGGAGGGCTCCGAGCGGGTGGCCGTTTCCCATATCTCCGCGCTGGAGACTGACAGCGCCCAGCCAGAAAAGGACTTCTGGGCCCTTCACGGCCCGGAGGAGAACTCCATCATCCTGGCTCCCGGCTCTTTTCTGATCGTTCTCCCCGGCGATGCCCACAAGCTGAAGATGCAGTTGGGTTCCCCCGCCACGGTGACCAAGAGCGTCTTTAAAGTCAACATGGAATGACCACTTCCCCGCCGGCTCCGGCAGCGGGCCCGGCGGCATCAAAATATTTGTATTGGAGGATTTTGCTTTATGGAACGACACGGCATCTCTGTGGAGATCAAGAACATTCCCGTCCTGGACCCGGAGTTTACTCCGATCCTGCGGTTCAACCAGGCCTTTCTGAAAACCGCTTCCAAGCCCGTCTCCATCGCGGTGGAGCGAGCGGACAGCCAGATGGCAACCACCCACACCTTTATCCACGGGACCCCTGAGATGGCGGAGGCCGACCGCTACTACATTGACCGCCTGGTGAAGACCGAGCTGTGGATGAAGGGCGGCTTCCGGATCTATGTCGATGACAAAGACGTCTGTGACTATCTGAAGAGCGTCTACTGCAAGGGCGGCGCCCGGGAATTCGACTGGGATTACTTCGCCAACGTCTTCGAGCATCCCTTTGAGATCATCCTCACTGACAAGGTGCCCGAGAGCATGGATATCTCCAAGCCCATGGGGGGCCATCTGGAAGGCTGCCGCATCGGCTTCGACGCCGGCGGCTCCGACCGCAAGGTGTCCGCCGTCATCGACGGCGAGACCGTCTTCTCCGAGGAGGTGGTCTGGTTCCCCAAGATCACGGCGGACCCCGATTACCACTATGACGGCATCGTCTCCGCTCTGAAGTCCGCCGCTGCTCATATGCCCCGGGTGGACGCCGTGGGCGTTTCCTCCGCCGGCGTGTTCATCAACAACCGGACCATGGCGGCATCCCTGTTCCTCAGCGTTCCCAAGGAGCTGTATGACGCCAAGGTCAAGGACATCTATATCCGCGCCATCCGCGACACCTTCGGCGACATCCCCTATGCCGTGTACAACGACGGCGACGTGTCCGCCCTGGCCGGCACCATGAGCCTGAACGACACCAACGTGCTGGGCATTGCCATGGGCACCAGCGAGGCCGTGGGCTACGTGAATGAGGACGGCTGCATCACCGGCTGGCTCAATGAACTGGCATTTGTCCCCGTGGACGCCAATCCCGAGGCCATGGAGGACGAGTGGTCCGGGGATATCGGCTGCGGCGTCAAGTACTTCTGCCAGGACGGCGTCATCAAGCTGGCTCCCCGGGCAGGCATCGAACTGGACGAGTCCCTGTCCCCCGCCGAGAAGCTGAAGGTGGTCCAGAAGCTGATGGAGGAAGGCGACCGGCGCGCCGCTCAGGTGTACGAGTCCATCGGCGTCTATCTGGGCCATACTCTGGCCTACTACTATGAGAAGTACGGCTTCCGCTATGTACTTCTGCTGGGCCGCGTCATGAGCGGCAAGGGCGGCGAGGCGCTGCTGGAGACCTGCCAAAAGGTCCTGAACGACGAATATCCCGAGGCTGCCGCCGGCTTCAAGCTGACGCTGCCCGACGAGAAGTTCCGCCGCGTGGGCCAGTCCATGGCCGCCGCCAGCCTGCCCGGCTGAGTCGAGCACCCAACTGAGCACTGAAGGGGCTGTAAAAAAACAGCCTAAAGAAAGATGGCGAGTCTCATCCGAGAGGCTCGCCATCTTTCTTGGCCAAAAACGGCAGATT
>CAMAKJ010000159.1 GCA_945836055.1 uncultured Clostridia bacterium
CCGCCGTCGTTTCTGCGGTAGACCACAGCGAAGCAGCCGCCGTTGTCCTCGTCCCGGAAGGCAAAGAAGTTGTGCTCCAGCAGATTCATCTGCAGCACGGCTTCCTCACGGGTCATGGGCTTGAAATAGAAGCTCTTCACCTTGGTAATGCTCAGGTCATCCTCCGCAGCATCGGGGACAAAGCTGGTCTCCTCCTGCACCGTGCGGGAGAAAGCATCCTGACGCAGACGGCGGGCAAGACGGGTCTTGTTCTTGCGGATCTGGCCTTCAATGGTGCCCACAGCGGCATCGATGGAAGCGAACATATCGGAAGTGCTCTCACTTGCCCGGAACCAGGTTCCTGCGCCATGCACGGTCAGCTCCACCTTGTTCCGGTTTTTCTCTACAGAAAAGACGATGAGTGCTTCCGCATCCTCCTCAAAAAAGCGCGCCAGCTTCATGACCTTCTTCTCGGCATAAGCGTGGACATTACCGGGGAGTCTAACTTTCTTTTCGCTGTACTGGAATTTCATATGCGGCAGCTCCTTTCGTTTCACCGATCCTACGGTGTAAGGATACTATACCACATTTTTCAGAAATCGACAAGGGGCAGGTATTCATTTACATGCAAATTGTTTAATCTGCCGAATAGCGGAACAAAGCGCCGTCCTCCAGGGGTTGTCCATAGAATTGAGAGGAACCGCGCCGGACGAATGCGATGGTATCGCTGTCGATTGCCTCAAAAATCCAGGTTTCTCCCCCGTTTTCCGTGTGCGCCGTGATCCTCCCATTCAGCTCAACCGTCCCGGTATAGGCAAAGGACATCCTGGGGTCTGCGCCGAACACGAACCGCGCTGTCTCCCCGGTCATATCAAAGTGAATATAAGGTGCAAACTCGCTGTCATCCTCCGTCACCAAACGGTATGTGCCGTCGGAGATACCGTATACGATTCTGTCCTTCGGGCCAAAAAAGGAGCCAGCCAACCACTGCCAGGAGCGGCAATACGGCAGACAATACTATCTTAATTATCCGCTTCGTCTTCCTCGTCCAGCAGCTCCGCCATGGTCAGATTGTAGACGGCTTCCGCCTTTTTTTCAAACAGCTTGCTCAGCCGCACAGCCTGCCGCTGGTTGGGCGCCACCAGCTCCAGCGTCATCAGGTTGCCCAGCTCATCGTCCAGAGCCATGACCACGGAATAGTCTCCGCCCTCCCGGGGAATCACCTGGGTTTTCACAAAGCTGGAGCGGCGAATCTGGCGGTTGAAGCGGTTCACGGCGTTGTCCGCCCGGCATTTGACACTGTAGGCAATGGAATCCTCAGTCAAAGCGCCGTCCGCCTTTCCCTTTTCGGTGATCTCGTAGCATTCGTTTTCCACCTGCTTCAGGTGACCGGACTTCACCATCTCCGGCAGCGCGGTACAGACGTCAAAATAGCTCAGACAGTCGTCCTGATAGCACAACTCGTAAATCTGCTGGGTGTTGACGGGGTAGTTGACCCGGGCCATGACAAACAGAATCAGCACCTTTACATCCATCATGTCGTGAATAAAACCAAGTCGCTGCATATACTTCACCTCTTGTATCATTATACCGGAAACTTCAGAAAAATCAAGGGATGCTCTGATGAAATCGGCAAGCGCTGGCGGCGCCGGATTTTTCCTCAGATGAATGGAGGATGCCAGAAGTATCTCCCGCTATTTGAGCAGACGATTTTTTCAGAGCATCCCAGGCACAAGCGGACGCGCCGCCGCATATTCTGAGAGGAAGGAGGAATGCCGATGGAAGAGAAGAAGCTGTACTGCGCCGGGGGAACCGTAGCCCTGCGGTATGCCGGGGAGTATCTGCGGGATTTCTGCGTTCCGCTGGCCCGGCAGGCCGGACAGGATGTGCGCGCTGTGCTGCTGGATGTTCCCAGCTTTGGCCCGGACAGGAAGCTGCGCATGGGCGGAAGCGTCGAAAACCTGCTGGTTCAGCTGCCGCCGGACATCCTGATCTGCGGTGGGAATCTGGAGCACCCGGCGCTGGATGAATACCGGAAGGTGGATTTTCTGAAGGACGAAGGGTATCTGGCGCAAAACGCCTACATAACCGCAGAATGTGCCCTGGAAATCGCCCTGTCCTACCTTCCCGTAACGATGCGGAGCTGCCCCGTGCTGGTCATTGGCTGGGGGCGGATCGGGAAGTGTCTGGGGCGGATTCTGCAAAGCATGGGCGCGGATGTGACCGTTGCCGCACGGAAGGAAACGGATCGCGCCATGTGCTCCGCGCTGGGCTGCCGAGCCGTAGACACAGCGGGCATGGCGGAGCATCTGCACAAATACCGTTTGATTCTCAACACCGTCCCGGTGAAGCTCCTGTCCGGCGGACAGATGGCGGAATGTCACCCGGACTGCGTGAAAATTGACCTGGCGTCGAAGCCCGGGATGGAGGGAGAATCCGTCATCGTGGCCCGGGGACTGCCGGGAATTCATATGCCGGAAAGCTCCGGGCGATTGATCGCGGAGACTTTTGTCCGGCTTTGTGGGGAGGAATGGTAATGGAAATCGGATTTGCTATGTGCGGCTCGTTTTGTACCTACGCAAAAGTGTTCCCGGTGATGGAAGAATTGAGCCGGGAGCATCACGTAACGCCCATCTTTTCCGACGCGGCCTGCAGCGTGGACAGCCGTTTCGGCACGGCGCAGGAGCATATTGCAAGGGCAGCCGAAATCTGCGGCGCGCCGCCCCTGCACACCATTGCCCAGGTGGAGCCGGTGGGGCCGAAAAAGCTGTTCGACATTCTCATCATTGCCCCCTGTACGGGAAACACTCTGGCCAAATTGGCTCATTCCATCGCCGATACCCCGGTGACCATGGCCGCGAAAAGCCACCTGCGCAACGGCAGGCCAATTCTCGTAGCCGTCTCCACCAACGACGCCCTGGGCGGCGCGGCGGAGAACATCGGCAAGCTGCTGGCGCGAAAGCACTACTATTTCGTCCCCTTCGGTCAGGACGATCCCTTAAATAAGCCTACCAGCATGGTGGCCGACTTTACAAAAATCCCCCAGGCCATGATGGAGGCTCTGGGGGGACGGCAGATGCAGCCGATTTTATTATAGGAACGAGACTGCATGGCTGCAACGGCAGTTTGGGGAAGGGAATGCGAAATGCAGAATGAAAAATGCTGAATGAAGGTGTCCGCTTTGCGGACAAAATTGAAAATCATTTCCGAAGGAAATACCGTAATTTTGCATTTATCATTTTGCATTCAGCATTCTGGTATCTGCCCCCGACAAACTGCACTTTGAAAACCTGATGCGTTAAGCAAAAAACATCATATTATTATGGGTGGGAAGGGCGGGATGCTGGGTATTACAGCGCTTCCGCTTCCTCCAGCCACAGTCTCGCGCTGGCGTCGCTGGGCATCCGCCAGTCGCCACGGGGGCTGAGGGTCACGGAGCCCACCTTCACACCGTCCGGCAGGCAGCTGCGCTTGAACTGCTGGGTGAAGAACCGGCGGTAGAAGGTTTCCAGCCATTTTTTGATGGTTTCTTTGTCAAAATCATCCTGAAACACCCGGCAGGCCAGGGTGTAGACCTTCGTGGGGGTGAAGCCGAAGCGGAGCGTGTAATACAGGAAGAAGTCGTGGAGGGCGTAGGG
>CAMAKJ010000160.1 GCA_945836055.1 uncultured Clostridia bacterium
CGGAATCCTCGGGCCGGGTGAACTGGAACATCTCCACCTTGTTGAACTGATGGCCGCGAACCATGCCCCGCTCGTCGGCGTGGCCGGAACCGGCCTCCCGGCGGAAGCAGGGGGTGTAGGCGAAGAACTTCCGGGGAAGCTCGGCCTCAGTCAGAATCTCGTCCCGGTAGATGGAGCAAAGAGCGGCCTCTGCGGTGGGCAGCATGTAGTGAATCCGGTCGTCGGTGGGGTTGGCGATTTTGTAGACCTCGTCGGCAAACTTGGGGAACTGGCCGGCGGTTTCGCCGCACTGGTACTCCAGCATGTGGGGCGGCAGGATGAATTCGTAGCCGTCGGCAATGTGGGCGTCGATGAAGTAGTTCAGCAGCGCCCATTCCAGACGGGCGCCCATGCCGGTGTACATCCAGTTGCCGGAGCCGGCCAGCTTGACGCCACGGTCATAGTCGATCAGACCCAGATTCAGGCACAGGTCAACGTGGTGCTTGGGGGTGAAATCAAATTTGTGGGGCTCGCCGAAGTAGCGCAGGGGCTCGTTGTTTTCCTTTCCGCCGGGCTTCAGGTCGGGGTCGGGCAGGTTGGGCAGGCTGAGCATGGCGACCCGGTATTCGTCGTTGAGAGTCTTCAGCTCCGCCAGTTCCTGCTCGATGGCCTCGGCGATCTGCACGGACTGGGCGTTGTTGGCGGCAATGGCGGCGTCCAGGTCGGATACGTCCTTGCCTTCCTTCTCCGCCTTCTTCTTCATGCCGAAGAGCTTGCCGTTCTCCTTGGCCAGCTTGTTCTTTTGAGCGGTCTGGGTTTCGGTGTTGGTCTTGAGACTGCGAATTTTCGCGTCCAGCTCCAGAATCCGGTCAACCGTGGCGTCGCAGTCCACTTCCTTTGCCCGCAGACCGGCCTTTACCGCGTCGGGATTTTCCTTGATTTTTTTGATGTCCAGCATAATTACCTCTCCTTGAATTGGATATTTATTTTTGAATTTTCATCAGGGCGTCCAGCAGGTTCTGCAGGTCCTCCTGACCGTAGAATTCCAGCTCGAAGCGTCCCTTGCGTTTACCGTTGATGATTTTGACCCCACGGCCCAGGTGCTTGCTTAAGCTCTTTTCGCATTCGGCCACATAGTCCACCGCGAACACTTCTTCCTTTTTGGGGGCGGGTTCCTTGCCCATGTTTTTGCACAGCAGCTCCGCCTGACGGACGGACAGCCCCAGTGCCACGATTTTCTGGGCGGCTTCCTGCTGCTTTTTCTCGGATTTCAGCTGCAGAATTGCCCGGGCGTGACCGGCGGATAGCTCGCCCTTCCGAACACGCTCCTGCACCTCGGGACAGAGCCCCAGCAGGCGCAGCGCGTTAGCCACGGCGGGACGGGATTTTCCCACCCGCCCGGCGGCCTCCTCCTGGGTCAGGCCGTATTCGTTCATCAGAGTTTGATATCCCAGCGCCTCTTCCAATGGGTTTAAGTCCTGACGCTGCAGATTCTCAATCAGCGCCAGCTCCATGGCCTTTTTGTCGTCGGCCTCCACGATGACGGCGGGAACGTCGCTTAAACTCGCCAGTCTCGCGGCGCGCCAGCGACGTTCGCCGGCGATGATCTGATAGTACCCGTTGGGCATTTCCCGCACCGTCAGGGGCTGGATGATGCCGTGCAGGGCGATGGAATCCGCCAGCGCCTGGAGTTCTTCTTCGTCAAAGTCCTGCCTGGGCTGATCCCGATTCGGTTCCACTTTGTAGATGGGCAGAAGCTGGTAGGCGCTCTTCTCTGTCGGTTCCTCGCTGAAATCCCCCAGCAGCGCGCCAAGACCCTTGCCTAGTCCTTTTTGAGATGCCATCGTTTCTCCTTCCTCACAGCTTGTTTTTGATTTCCTCCGCCATAGACCGGTAGGCTGCCGCGCCCCGGCTGGACCGGTCATAGGCAGTGACGGGAATCCCATGACTGGGCGCTTCCGCCAGACGGATGTTCCGGGGAATCACCGAGGTGAACACCTTTCCAGGGAAATGCCGCCGAACCTCCTGGGCTACCTGAGCGGAGAAATTCGTCCGCCCGTCGAACATGGTCAGCGCCACGCCGAAAATTTCCAGTCGTGGATTCATCCGCCGCTTCACGGTTCGCAGCGTTGCCATCAGGTCGCTCAGACCCTCCAGGGCGAAATACTCGCACTGCACCGGCACCAGAATGCCGTCGGACGCGCACAGGGCGTTCAGCGTCAGCATTTCCAGGGACGGCGGGCAGTCTACGAAAATCAGGTCGTACTTTTCCTTCACACTGTTCAGAGCCATGTCCAGCTGCCGTTCCCGGTGATTGGCGGATATCAGCTCAACCGTCGCGCCAGCCAGATCCGCTGAGGACGGGAGCACGTCTCCGTATTGCGTTGTGACAATGGCCTCCTCCGCCGGGACGCCGTTGATGGTTACGTCGTAGATGGTGTATTTTGTTTTCCGCTTGTCCAGTCCCAGACCGGAGGTGGCGTTGGCCTGGGGGTCAAAGTCGCACAGCAGTACCTTCAGACCCAGGTCGGTAAGGGCGGCGGTCAGGTTCACGGCGGTGGTTGTCTTGCCAACGCCGCCCTTCTGATTCACGACCGCAATTATTTTACCCATAATTCTCTCCTCTATCTTCCTGATGTTTCACGTGAAACACAAAATACCGGCCAGCTGGGATGTTTCACGTGAAACACTATTCTCCTTCCGCCCCGTCCGAAGAGCTGACGGCGGAGTAGTTCTGCCCGGGCAAAGGCTGCCCCTTTCTGTAGGAGCGTAAACGCAGCAGGGATAAAACGGCAAGAAGAACGACACACACCGCAAGCAGAGCCGCCAGCACACGCACCCTGATCCGGAGCGATCTGATCTGATCGTCGGGGGTGGGCTTTCCGCGGCGGCGGGGGTGGGCTTTCTGGGAAGGCTCCTCTTTCGCCTGGGGAGGAAGCAGGACAGCGGCGCCGGGCTTCACGGGGTATTTCAGCATATCCAGCAGACAGTCTCCGCAGAACACCTGGCCCTCGTCAATTTCCCGGCCGCATTTCAGACAGTTCACGCTGCCACCTCCCAATCCGTACGATGTGCCTATTGTACAACAATTTGCCCCGTTCGTAAAGAGGAAAGTGAGACAAGAAAACGGAAAAAGGGAAAAGAAATTCATCGGAAATGAGATATGGGCCGCTGCGGTGGAAAAGAAAAGCCGCCGGACAAACGGCGGCAAAAACCTCCGGAGAAATCTCTCCGGAGGTACAGGTTATTTCGCGTATTCCACAGCTTTGGTTTCCCGGATGACGTTCACCTTGATCTGACCGGGGTATTCCAGCTCGGACTCGATCTTCTTGGCAACATCCCGCGCCAGAAGGATCATGTTGTCCTCGGAAACAATCTCGGGCTTGACCATGATCCGGACCTCCCGTCCGGCCTGAATGGCATAGGCCTTTTCCACACCGGGATAGGAACCGGTAAGCTCCTCCAGCTTCTGCAGGCGGCGGATATAGTTCTCCACGTTCTCCCGACGGGCGCCGGGGCGGGCGGCGGAGATGGCATCAGCGGCCTGAACCAGCACGGCAATGACGGTCTTGGGCTCCACGTCGCCGTGGTGCGCCTCGATGGCGTTGACGATGACGGGATT